>VBJP01000313.1 GCA_005880165.1 Chloroflexota bacterium
CGGAGCTCACCGAGCGCCTCGAGGGTTACGGACAGCTGATCGTCGAGCACCGCCGGCTCGCGCCGCCGGACATCCTGATCATCGTCAGCCAGTCGGGTCGCAACGCGGTGCCCATCGACGTCGCGGATGCCGCGCGGGCGCGCGGGGTGCGCACCGTCGGCATCACCTCCATCGCTCATGCCACCTCCCAGCCATCGCGACACTCGAGCGGCCGGCATCTGCACGAAGCGGTCGACCTGGCGATCGACAACGGGGCTCCCGCCGGTGACTGTGCGGTGCGTCTCGCGAACGGCGTCCCGGTCGGACCGCTGTCTGGCGTGCTGGGCACCGCGATCATCCAGACCCTGGTGATCGGGGCCGAGGAGACGCTGCTGGCCCATGGCGTGGAGCCGCCCGTCTTTCGCTCCGGGAACGTGGATGGCGGCCGCGAGGCGAGCCAGCGCCTGCTCGACCAGTACTGGGATCGGATCCGCGGGTGGTGACCGGGTCGGCGGCGTCCCTGCAGGTCGCGGCCGCGACGGTCGATCTGACCCCACCGGCTGGCAGCCCCCTGGGCGGCTACCTGCTTCGCGAGGGCAAGACCGCGACCGGCGCCCATGACCCCCTCGAGGGCTCTCTGGTCTGGCTCCGCGATCCGCAGGGTGGCGAGGTTCTCTGGCTGGCGATGGATGTGGTCTGCGTCGACGAGGAGCTTGCCGCGCGGATCGCAGCCGCCGTTGGCCAGGCCTGCGGTTGTGCGACCGATGCCGTCCTGGTGTGCGCCTCGCACACCCACTCGTCGGCGGGGGGCTGGGTGCGCGGGTTGGGACCGATGAGTCCGGAAACCGCGGACGGTTCGCTCCGCGATGCGCTGGTCGACCGCTTGGCGACCGCGGCCCGCCTGCTCCCGAGCCAGCTCAACTCGTGTTGGCCTGTCTTCGCGGAGGGCCACGCTCCGGCGGCCGGCGGCAATCGCAACGATCCAACCGGTCCACACGACCCCAGCGCGGGTGTCCTGGCGCTCGTGGATGCGGCAGGCGCGGTGGTGGCGGCGATGGTCGATTACGCGTCGCACGCGACCGTGCTGGGTCACGAGAACCTCGCCTGGTCCGCGGACTGGCCGGGCGCGATGCGTCGGGCACTTTCGAGCGCACTGGAGACGATCACTCCGTTCGAACCCCGCACGCTCGACGAGGTCGCAACGTCTACCCGGACGCCACCCGTGATCGCTTTCCTGCAGGGAGCCGCGGGCGACGCCAGTCCGCGCTTCGTCCGCCGATCGCAGAAGTTCCCGGAGGTGGACCGCATCGGGGGCCTGGTCGCGGGCGCGGCGCTCGAGGCGCTGCTCGCGGGGCAACCAGAGACCGGCGAGCGACGCGTCACGGTCCGCCGCGCGGCGGTGACCGTCCCGACCCGCGATCTTCCCGACCTCGCCGAGGCGCGGCGGCGATCCGGAGAGCTGGAGGTGAGCTGGCTGGCGGCCCGGGCTGCCGGGGTGCCTGCTCCCGAGGAGCGGATCGCACGGACCCGATACGAGGGATCACTCATGCTCGCCGCGCTCGCCGAGGCCGGCATGGCCCCCAGCGTTGAGCTGCCGATCGCCGCCGTGGCCATCGGCGAGGCGGCCTGGATCCACCTGCCGCTCGAGCTCTTCGCCTCCTACGGCCTGGCCATCCGCGAGCGTTCGCCCTTCGGATGGACGCGCATCATCGGCTACACCGGCGGCTATTTCGGGTACGTGGCAGACGAGGCCGCCCACCGGAACGGGGTCTACGAGGCCTCTGCCAGTCGCTTCGACGCCCGAGGTGGCCAGATGATCGCGGATGCGGCGATCGACCTGCTGGGCGAGCTCGCAGCCCAGGTTCGCGAACCCTCAAGCGAAGCGCTGGAGAGCGTGTCGCCGTGACCGCCGACCGCACCCCTGCGACCGACGGCACTCTGCAGCTGCTCGTCTGCGAC
>VBJP01000027.1 GCA_005880165.1 Chloroflexota bacterium
CCGAAATACACCTCGTCGCGCACGGTCTCGTGGACGATCTGGGCGTCCGGGTCCTGGAAGACCATCCCGACGGTGGTGGCCATGGCGGCCACCGGTGTATCGACGGTCGAACGCCCTTTGACGAGGACCTCGCCAGCGAACTGGCCGGTCACGAGGTGGGGAACGCAACCGTTCATCGTCAACGCCAGCGTCGTCTTTCCGGCTCCGGACGGCCCCATGACGAGGACCCACTCGCCGCGGCGCACGATGAGGTCGATTCCGTCGAGAACGGGCCTGGTCGCCCCGTCGGGTGTGAACTGCACTTCGCGCAGCTCGAGGATCGGCTCACCTGTCATCTATCGGCCCCGCCTCGTCGCGGAGATCGACCATGGTGGGATGATCGGCGCTGCGTGCACGGGTAACCACGCGCCGGAACCGCGCGCCGCCCGCAGCTCGTTCTCGACCACCACGAGCTGGCCGTGGCGGTACACGCGCTCAATCCGCCCGGAGACGCTCATCTCCTTGTACGGCGAGTAGTCGGTCGCCATGTGGCCGACGCCGAGGTTGCTATGGCCCGCGGGATCGATGAGGACGAGGTCGGCGTCGGCGCCAACGACGAGCGCCCCTTTGCGTGGCCACAGGCCCAGGATGCGTGCCGGGGTCTCGGACGATAGCTGCACCAACCGCACCCAGCCGAGCCGACCCGTGATGGCAGCACCCACGAGGAGCGGCAGCCGGTGCTCAATCCCCGGCAAGCCGTTGGGGACCGCCCGAAAATCGGCACGCCGCGACGCTTTCTGTGCAATATCGAAGCAGTTGTGGTCGCTGGAGACCGTGTCGATAACGCCAGCCTCTAGTGCGTCCCACAGAGCGGCGCGATGCTCGGCAGATCGGATCGGCGGCGAGCAGATCCATTGCTCGCCGCCCGGCGCGTCGTAGACGGACGCATCCAAGAAGAGGTAATGCGGACACGTCTCCGCCAGGATGCGACCTCCCCGTGCCCGCAGCTCGGCAAGAGAAGCAACGCTTGACGCGGCCGAGACGTGGACGAAATAGACCGTCGCGTCGATGTCGCGTGCCAGATCCGCAATGCTGCGGATCGCGTCGTCCTCGGCAAGCGGGGTTCGTGAAACCGCGTGTCCATGAGGGCCGAGGTCCCCGCGGCCGACAGCCTCCTCGATGCCCTCGCGTACCAGGCTGTCGGTTTCGGCGTGGACGAAGATCGTGATGCCTGCCTCGACTGCGCGGGCCAACAAGCGATGGATCTGCCCCAGCGAGAGGCCGATCGTGTCGGTGTATGCGCTGAAGACCTTGAGGGTACGGATGCCCCTCTCGGTGAGTCTTCCGAACTGTGCTAGCGACGCATCGTATGTCTCGCGCACCGCACAGCCGTGGATGACGTAGTCGCACACGGCAGCCGGGCGCGCCTCCTCCTGTGTCCGGTCGACCGCCTCAAGCGAGGTTTCGCCGGGTCGGGGGATGGCGAACTGAGCCACCGTCGTCGTGCCGCCGAACAGGGCGGCCGACGTGCCGGCGAAAAAGTCGTCGCGGGTGGTGGTGCCGCCGAAGAAGGTGTTGATGTGAACGTGGAGATCGATGGCACCGGGTAACGCTATGAGCCCTTCGGCCTCAACGATCGCATCACCGGTGAGCGTCCCAGCTTCGGCAATGACGGCGATTCGACCCTCCGCGCCGATGCCCAGGTCGACCTTAGACCGATTGTGGGGTAATACCGCATCGACGCCGCGAATTACGGTGGCGAGCTCAGGCATCGCGGGCCACAGCCTGGCTCGCCGGGGTCTCGGCGAGGCGTCCGAATCTGGCCCTCGGTACTGGGATCTTCAGCAGCTGCAGTGCTCCCCAGACCCCCACGACCACGCTATCGAGCACTGGGATGCCGAGCTCGTGCTCTAGATCCTCCGAGACCTCAGATCCTCGGAGATTGGTGCAATGGATCACGATCACATCGGGAACAGAGCGAGCCACCTCGCGAACTCTGTCCGCGATTTCGTGAGGTGACATCTCAGCGAAGTCCCAGTTCACGGTTAGAGATGCGAAAGACCGGGCCACGCACTTATATCCGGCCTCGGCGAAGGTGTGCTCGATCTTGGCAACGATCGGCTTAACGTACGGCACAACCAGCCCATAGCGCCGAACGTCGAGCACCTGGAGTGCATCCAGGAGGGCCAGCGACGATGTGGTGGCAGGAATGCCTGTCGACGCCCCGATCTGGGCCACGAGGCGGCGATCCGCGTCCAAGCCTTCCCAAGCGCCTGATGTGCCCGACCACAGGACCGCATGAACCCGGGCATCAGCCAGAAGACGTGCGGCATCGAGCATTGGCGCGACTGCGAACTGACCGCGGGCCTCCGGATCGTCCGCGATCGCGGTGACGCGTACGCGGGAGAAATGCACGGTCAGTCGGTCGGCGACTGGCTTGAGGAGACGCACGGTCTGCGGCTCCAGGACCGTGTTCGAGGAGGGCGTGATGACGCCCAGGCGCGCCATCATGTGACTCTGAATCCACTCGACGCCATCGAGCATTCTCGACCAGGTGCGGCTCGCTATTACGGCGATGCCATTGATCGGCTCAGATGCTAGGAGGAGGGCTGCGGGCCGTCAACGGGGAACAGAAAGGCCTTCCGTCTGGTGGAAAGCCACGGCTGGATGTGAACCAAGACAATGACGCTGTTGCCGAAGGTCAAGGGAGTGGATAGAGTCGCGGGGTGGTCGAGAGCCTCGCCACCAGTCCGATTGCAGGACGCGGATCGCAACAGCCGCGCGGAGCGCCCGTCAGGGCGATCGCCCGAGCCCACACTGTGCTCGAGGTGCTGTCCCGAGAACCCCGGGGTCTTGGCTTGAGCGAGATCGCGCGGCGAGCGAGCGTCCGGTTCAGCACCTGCCATCGACTCCTCGCGACTCTGACCAGCCTCGACTATGTCGTCCAGGACTCAGAGACCGGGCACTATCTGCTCGGCTACAGGGTCTTGGAGCTCGCTAGCCGCGCGCAGTCCTTCCATCATCTGCTGATTGTCCGCGCGCGCCCCGTACTCGCCGAGACGATGCAGGCTTCCGGGGAGACGACCAATCTGGCGGTGCGGGATGAGCAGGGCGCCCGGTACGTTGCCCAAGTGCCGAGTCGTGCCTCAGTGCGGATGTTCGCTGAGATCGGAAGTCCGGCGCCGCTGCACGCGACGGCGGTCGGCAAAGTGCTGCTGGCCCATGCCGACGAAACAGCTCTCGACTCGGTCATGCGCGGCGGGCTCGCCCCACGCGCTCGCCACACTCTAACAAACGCTGATCAGCTCAGAGCAGCGTTGTAAGAAATTCGCTCAAAGGGTTACGCGGTGGATAACGAAGAGTTCGAAGACGGGGTCATGTGCGTCGCCGCACCGGTTCGCAATCACACCAGGGATGTCGTTGCGGCGCTCAGCGTCTCCGGACCATCTGGCCGGATTGCTCCGAACCTGCCACGCCTCACAGCCCTAGTCGTGAAAATGGGCGCAACCCTGTCGACCGCACTTGGGTGTCCGGCCTTACCCACCGATATCCGCACACCGTCCCCTGGCGCATAGACGGAAGGGGTCACCCGGCACTGACATCAACCACGAACGTCATGCTCGTGCGCCGGTGGGCGGTGATCGCGACTGCCACCGGCGATCCCGCGATATTCGTTTCGGGAGCGACGGAGCATCAGTGCGCCAAGAAGGCGCCTATCGCAGCGATCGTGCGCAGGGTCTAAGAGGACTCCGTGCCAACCTCTAATCGGCCGCCCGTCAAGATTCTCGACGGAGCGGCCATCCGCAGACTGCGCGACCGCATACGCGGACCGATCATCCTTCCTGGAGACGATGCCTACGATCAGGCGCGGCGGGTATTCAACACCGCCTTCGATCGCCACCCCGCACTGATCGTCCGGCCTCGCGACGAGGCCGACGTTGCCCGGTCCATCCTCTGGGCTGCGGAGCACGATCTGCCGCTGGCGGTCCGCGGCGGTGGCCACAGTCTCGCCGGGCACGGCACTGGGGACGGCGTGCTGGTGCTCGATCTTGGGAGCATGCGGCGCCTTACGATCGATTCGGTCCGACGTCTCGCGCATGCCGAGCCCGGACTCACCGTCGGAGAGTTTGCCGATCGAGCACACGAGAAAGGCCTGGCGACGTCGTTTGGCGACAGCCGCTCAGTCGGCATCGGCGGCCTGACGCTGGTTGGCGGGATCGGTTACTTGCTCCGGAGGTACGGGCTCGCGATCGACCACCTCGTTGAAGCGGACCTCATCACGGCGGATGGGCGGCGTCTCACCGCGAGCCACGACGAGCACCCTGATCTGTTCTGGGCGTTACGCGGTGGTGGCGGTAACTTCGGAGTCGTCACCCGAATGACCTTCCTCCTTCATCCGGTCGGAACGGTTTACGGGGGGTGGCTCGTTTTGCCAGCTACGCCCCAGACGCTGCGCGACTGCGCGACACTCGCGGCGGATGCTCCCAATGAGCTGACCGTCATCCTCAATGTGTTTCGGATGCCCTCACTGCCGTTCGTTCCGGATCGATGCTGGGGCGAGCTTGTGGTCGCCGCGGCAGTTGTCTTCGCGGGAGATCAGGCCGTCGCAGAGGAGGTCCTGGGGCCATTCCGGCACCTTGGACTGCCATACTTCGATGGCGTCGCCCCAATGGCGTATCGGGACATCTTTCGATTCTCGAGAAATGCGCACATTGGCCCCCACGGGACTGCTGCGCGAACGACCTTCCTGGACACGCTCGATGACCAAGTCATCGATGCTGCGCTCGAGTACACCGCGCACGCGCCTTCTGACTTCGCCGCTGGCCAATTGCGGGTGCTCGGCGGAGCAATGTCCCGCGTGCCCGGAGGCGAAACGGCTTTCGCCTTCCGCGATAAGCCGTTCCTTTTCTCGACCCTCATCGAGTTCGAAGCCGGTGCCGACCCCGAGCCGCATGTGGCTTGGACAGAGCACTTTTGGGCCGCCGTTCGCCCGTATGGGTCGGGAGCGTATGCCGGCATGCTTCAGGACGAAGGCAACGCGCGCATTCACGAAGCCTATCCGGCCCCGACGTATGAACGGTTGGCGGCAGTGAAGCGGAGATACGATCCGGATAATCGCTTCAACCGCAACCAGAACATCTTGCCTGCGTGATAGCCATCCCGCGGTGCGCGCCCAGCCGTCATTCCATGAACGCGCCACCGTTCACGTTAATCGACTCACCTGTCACAAATGCGCTATCCGGCGAGGCGAGGAAGACCGCCACTCCCGCAACGTCCTCTGCCAACTGCAGCCGATGCAACGGAGTATCGGCGATGTAAAGACTCCTGACCGCCTCCGGACTGGTCCCCCGTAGGTTGGCCTCCCACTCGGCCTCTCGATCTTGCATAGCGGTCGCAACGTACCCGGGGCAGATGCTGTTCACGAGGATGTCGTATGGAGCCAGCTCCGCGGCCATTGCCTGGGTTAGTCCCACCACTGCAAACTTGCTCGCAACGTACGTGGCGAGAAAAGGCGCGTTGCCGCGCTTGCCCGCCATCGACGCGGTATTGATGATCCGGCCGCCCCCACCCCGAGCGATGAAATGACGGGCAACAGCCTGAGAGCAATTGAAGGTTCCCATGGCGTTCACACGCATGTTCAGCTCCCA
>VBJP01000028.1 GCA_005880165.1 Chloroflexota bacterium
TTTCGCGACCGCAGCCGCAGCGTCAGCGTCGATGTCGGTGACCGCGACGATGGCTCCTTCGCGGGCGTAGGCGAGCGCGCATGCACGCCCTATTCCGGCACCACCGCCCGTGATCGCGATCACAATTCCCTTAAGTCGCAATTCCGCCTCCTTGTCATCACCACGGCTTGAACCGCTCCGCGATTCGTGATGCTCCTATTTCAGGAAGCGGCTCGTTGAGCGGCTCCACTAAGTCGGGGATACAGGTCTTTGAGACGCTCGTACGTTTCGCGGAACAGCGGGTACAGGGCGTCATACGTCGCAACTGCGGCTGAGTTGGGCTCGACAGTGTCCGACACCACGACAAAGCGCTCGATTTCTTCCCAATCGCTGAACAGCCCGAGACCCCTGCCGGCGACGAAAGCTGCTCCGAGCGACGATCCGGGATGGCCGGCCAGACGCTCCAGGGGAAGCCCCAGCACGTCGGCGGTGATCTGTCTCCAGAGCGCTGAGTCGGCCCCGCCGTTGGTGCACCGAGCGCGGACCGGTAGCGTGCCCGTCTCGCGGAACACCTCGAGGTGGTGCCGAAAGCCAAGCGAGATTCCCTCCAGCAATGATCGAAAGAGATGACCCCGCCCGTGGCTGAGAGTCAGGCCAACGATCGTCCCCCGGGCGCGAGGGTTGAAGATCGGCGTCTTTTCGCCAAGGAAATACGGGAGAACGAGGAGGCCGTCTGAGCCCTCCGGAATCGCGGCCGCCTCCTTGTCCAGGGAGGCAAACGTCAAACCAGGGGCGAAATTGTCCCGGAACCAGACGAGAAGACTGCCGCTCGCAGCCATGCAACCGTTTGGCAGGAAGCGATCGTCGGCTAGATGGAAGTCGAGGAAGAGCCGCGAATCGACACGAGCATCAGGCGTGCAATAGAGAACATCCCCCGAGCTGCCGAGCTTCACCAGGAGGTCTCCAGGGTGGATAACCCCGGCCGAGAAGGCCGAGGCAACATGATCGGCGGTGCCGGCCGCAACTGGCGTTCCAGCTGCCAGACCGGTTGCCGCCGCGCCGGCAGCGCTGACCGGTCCAACGATGTCCGTTGGCCGGCGGATCGGAGCGAGCCACGCTCTGGGCGTTTCCGTCAGCGCGAGCATGTCGTCGTCCCAGTCGGCGGTGGCAAGGTCGTAGAGACCACTTTCGAGCGCCCAGTTGCGCTCCAGGGACCATTCCCCTGTCAGCCGATGGACGATGAAGTCGTACGAGCCGCAGACATGGCGCACCGAGGCCATGACCTCAGGTTCATGAGCACGCAGCCAGCGGATCTTTGGACCCACGCTCTGCTGTGTGACCGGACTGCCCGTTCGGCGGAGGATGTCATCGGCTTCAGTCCGGGCGCGAATCCAGTCGATCTCTGCGACCGCTCGGGCGTCGTTCTGTTGGATCGACGGCCGGAGTACCTGATCACCGTCACCCAGCAGGACGATGGCCGGCACCATGCCGCTGACACCGATACCGGCAACGTCCGTGGACGCGATGCCAGCCAACTCCAGGAGCTTGGGCACCCCGGAACACACGTTCCGCCACCAACCGTCCGCGTTCGCCTCCGCCCAACCGGGATGGGGTGACTGGTAACCGGCTGGAGTACTGGCCTCGGCGACGATGCCCGCCGCCGGATCCAGGAGAACAAGTTTCGTCGCGCTTGTCCCGATGTCGATTCCTAGTAGCAGTGACCCGCCCCCAGTCATCCGGGCGCCCGCGCGAGTCGGACATTCGCCATGAACCGTTTCACGCGGCTGGCATCCACCGGGTTCCAGGTGTATCCATCAACCTTGAGCCCGGTACCCACGATCACTCCATCCGCGATCTCGAGAAACGACCGGATCGTCTCGATCCGGGCGCCAGTATTGAGCAGCACCGGGAACTCTCCACGGAGCTCGTCATGCACCGCCTTCACCACCGCGCGCTCCGGCGCCGCGCCGGCTCGAGGCCCGGCTACAAGGATGGCGTCGACGAGAGACGACGTTACTGCGCTTCTGGCGCGCTCGGCGGGTGTTCTGGATCCGAGAGGACTGGCGAACTCTGGAGTGACGTTCGCAAAGATCCTGACATTCTCCGCCCCGATTGCGCGGCGGTAGCGGAACAGCGCGGCAGCATCGGGCGCCCAGACTCCCATGTCCGATTCGTAGACGCCCGTCACGACCTCGCGGATAAAAGCAGCGCCTGTGCCGGCGGCCAAGGCCATGGCCGCCAGCGGGTCCCACAGATAGTCGACCCCGAACGGCCGATCGGAGGGTCGTAGTTCTGCAATGACGCGAGCCATCGTTGCGATGGCTTCGGGCGGCGCCTCCAGGCAATAGGGTCGGTCACCTTCATTGCAGAAGAGGATCGCGTCAACTCCTCCGTCGAGCAGGGCACGGACGTCCGTGGCCATCGCCTCGACGATCCTCGCCACCCCGCCAGTCGAGTCATAGAGCGGGCTTCCTGGCAAGGGCAGGAAGTGGGCCATGGCGATGACCGGCTTCTCCACCCCGAAAATTTCGCGCAGGGTCCTGCTCACTGAACGGACCTCGCTGGTGGGTCCTGATCGGAATCAGGTCTGCGCACCGGCAACCCACCGCTCACGCTTCGTCCCCG
>VBJP01000029.1 GCA_005880165.1 Chloroflexota bacterium
ACTGGGAGCCGCGTCGGCGCGGCTAGCGGACACGATGATGCCGGGGTCTCTGTGGCTGCCCTAGCGGTTGCCCGCTAACACAAAGCCCCGGCTCACCAGTACTAACGGCCTAGCCCGCGATTCGTTAGTCGCGAGTGCGAGAGCTCACCGAATTCCGGTGTCGTAGCTGACCTCGAGCGGCGGGGTGGCCTGCCCAGCCTCGACCTGGAAGTCGACGGGTCTGGCGGCGCCCATGAGGCTGGCAACCCGCTGTGGCACGAGCCGGTAGGCTCCGGGAGCCAGCGCGACGGAGAACCGGCCGTCCTTGCCGGTCGTCACCCGTGCCACCTCGGCTCCGGCACGATCCTGGATCACCAGCACGGCGCCGGCCACCGGGCGCGGCGCGCACGCAGGATCGGGCGGATTGCGTTCGACTGGGCAGGTGGGACCGGCAGTCGCGCGCCCGCTGACAGGCTGCTGATTGGGCACCGGGTCGCCTCGTTCGCCGGTCAGCGTGACCCGGCCACCCCGCATGACCGCGTAGGTCCACAGGTGCTCGTTGATGCATCCCGCCGGGCAGTCGCCCCACCCGATCCGGATGGTGACGGTCCATCCGTCAGCAGTCTCGGCGACCTTGTACCAGGCTGCCTGACCGATGGCCTTCTCGTCGTAGGGGCCTATGCCGTCGAAGCGCCGGTCCTGCGCAAGCGCCAGGCGGGCAGCCGCGGCGCCATCGGTCACCGCTGCGGTCGATCCCGGCGGTCCCGAGCACGCGGCAAGCAGGAGGCCGGCCGCGACGAGGACCAATGCGATGCTCCGCGGAAGCGTGTTCATGGCGCCCGGACGCGCACCCGAGGACAGAAGTTCCCCCATCGGCCCAGCCGTCTCACGACGCACCTACGGGCGGTTCGCTACAGTCTGCGCGTGACAGAGCGACGGCGCGACCTGCTCAGCCTCGCGACGCTCTCGCTTGGTGCCCTGATCCTCGGCCATCACCTCGTCTTCCTCACGGCGTATGGCCCGCAGTACTGGGCCATGCTGGAGCGCACGGGCCACGGACCGATCTGGGCGGTCACGGTGATCACGGTGGCCATCCTGACGACCGGCCTGGTGTTCCTGGCGGTGCGTCGCTTGGCTTCGCTGGCCCGCCTGGCTCGCGCCGTCGCGGGCGGGAAGCTGGCCGTCCGCGATGGTCGCGCTCGCGACCTCTTCTCCCATGTTGTCCGCCTCTGGGCGGTGATCATCGTGGTTTCCCTGACGCTGTTCGTGCTGAACGAGAACCTCGAGCGCGCGGCCAATGGCCTGCCCACGCCGGGGCTCACGATCCTCGCGGCCGTCGCGGGTCATCCCAGCCCGATCGTGGTGTTCGCGGCGGTCGCAGCCGCTGTCGCCCTGGTGGCCGGCCTCTACCGCTGGCGACGCGCCGTCCTCCTCGCTCGTGTGCGAGGAGAGCGCCAGGCCTGGGATCGGACCGCGCAACGTCGCCTCGTACGCCCCTCCGCTGCCCCGCGCCGGCGCCCGCGTTCGGTCGTCGGCAGTCGCCTCGCCGGTCGGGCGCCTCCGCTACTTCCTCGCCTCTCGACCGTCTGACGCGACGGCCCCGCGGGCCAGGCGTCAACGGAACACCGAAGCCTCGCCTCGGGGTGGAGGACTCCGCGTGGAGTCGTCCGCCGTCTCGACTCGCAACGAGGAATGAAACCCATGCACCGTTCCGCCCGAGCCTGGGCGATCGCTCTGTTTGCGATGGGCCTGGCAAGCCTGGCGACTCCCGTCGCTGCGCACATCGTGAAGCAGGTTGGTCCCTACTCCGTCGCCATCGGCTGGGTCCATGAGCCCACCTATGTCGGCCAGCTGAACGCCGTCCAGGTGGTCATCAAGGACGCCAGGGGGAATCCGGTCAGCGACCTGTCGGCCGATGCCTTGAAGGTCGTGGCAAGCACCGCCGGCCAGCAGTCGGATCCGATGTCCCTGGCGCCGACCTTCGACGAGGACACCGGTCTGGGCATCCCCGGCGACTACGAGGCGCCGATGATCCCCACCGCACCGGGCGACTACACGTTCCACGTGACCGGCTCGATTCACGCGACGAAGATCGACGAGACGGCCACCTCCAGCGACACGACCTTCGACTCGGTGGTTGACCCATCGGCGGTCCAGTTCCCGAGCAAGCTGCCGGCGATCGGCGACATTGCGACCCGACTCGAGCGCGTGGACGCCCGGGTCCAGGCGCAGCTCGCGGCCTCGAACGAAGCGAAGAGCTCCGCCCAAGGCGCCCTGGTCGCGGGTCTGGCCGTGGGAGGCGCCGGAATCCTGATCGGCCTCGTGGGAGTGACGCTGGCGATCATGGCCCGCCGGCTGAGGGCCACCTAGGCACCGATGAACCGGCATCCGCGGACAGCCCGCGCGCGTTGGCTGGCGGCGGCGGGGGGAGCGCTGGCGGTCGCCATCGGTCTGGCGTCGCCGGTGCTCGCGCATGCACTCCTCGCCGCTTCCCAGCCGAGTGCCGGTTCGAACCTGTCGTCCGCCCCTACCGAGGTCGTCCTCACCTTCACCGAGGCGCCGGATCCCAAGCTCTCGTCGGTCCGGGTGCTGAGCCCAACCGGAACCTCGGTGACCAGCGGGCCGGTGGCCGCCGTCGCCGGCTCGCCCACCAAGCTGCGCGTGGGGCTGGTCTCCCTCAAGCCCGGCGTCTACACGGTGGCCTGGACGACCATCTCCTCGGTCGACGGACACCTCGCCCGGGGCTCCTTTGCCTTTGGCATGGGCGCTACGCCGCCCAGCGGCACCGGACCGACCGAGTCGTCGGGATCGTCTCCGGTCTCGCCGGTGGGGGTCGCGGGCCGTTGGATCCTGTACGGCGGGTTGTTCGTGCTGCTCGGGGCGGCTTTCGCGGGCGTGATCATCTTCCCCGCTCCCCCACCGCCCACGCTCCCCCTGGTGATCTGGGGGTGGGCCGCCGCCATGGCCGGAAGCCTCGTGGTGATCGGGGTGCAGATGGCCGAGGCCGGGGTGGGAATGGGCGGCGTGATCGGCACCTCGCTCGGCATGGCCGTTGCCCTTCGACTCGCCCCTGTGCTGGCCGCGGCACCGGCGGCGGCCTGGCTCGTCTGGCGCCGTCCGCTCAGCCGCGCCGCGCTGGCCGCCGTCGGCGTCGCGGCGGCGGCGGCCATGCTGGGAGACGTCGCCGAGAGCCACGCCGCGGCCAGCGGTGCGGTGATCTTCAACGTCGTTGTCCAGTGGGTCCACGTCGCCGCCTCGGGGACCTGGCTTGGCGGACTCGTCGCGCTCCTGCTCGGGTTGCGCGGCCGGCCGGGCGATGAGACGCGCCGGATCGCGATGCGCTTCGCGAACGGCGCCACGCTGGGGATCGCGCTCGTGGCCCTGACGGGCGTGGTGCGCGCGTTGAGCGAGATCGGGCCGTTGCAGAACCTGGCCTTCACCGACTTCGGTCGCCTGCTCGTCGCCAAGTCCGCCCTGCTGGGAGTGCTCGCCGGCCTCGGCACGATCAACCACTTCCGCAGCGTCCCGAGCGCGGGCAGGAGCCTTGGCCCGTTGCGAAGGATCGGATCGATGGAGCTCATCGTCGCCACCACCGTCCTGCTCCTCTCCGCCACCCTGGTCAACCTCGCGCCACCCGCGCAGGCTGCGACCGCCGTGCAGCCCGCCCCGGCGTCGTTCACGGCGAGCGGGAGCGACTTCGGGACCACGCTACGCATGCAGCTGACCGCAACGCCGGGCACCATCGGCTTCAACGTGTTCCGCGCCGCGCTCCGCGACTACGACACCGGCGCGCCGCTGAGCGGCCGAACCGTCACGCTCCGCTTCACGCTTCCCTCACGCCCAGACCTGGGCGCCTCCACGCTGAAGCTGAAGGCAATGGGCAGCGGAGTCTACCAGGCGACCGGACCCAACCTCTCGATCGACGGAGCGTGGCGGATCGCCGCCCAGATCAGCGGGGGGACGAGCTCGGCCGAGGTGACGGTGCAGCTCGCCACCCGCCAGCCGCAGCTCAAGATCGACGTGAACGCGGTCCCTGGCCTGCCGACGATCTACACGGTCCACCTGGCCCAGTCGCGGACGGTGCAGGTCTACATCGATCCAGGGAAGGTGGGGGCCAACGAAGTACACCTCACGTTCTTCGACAGCGCCAACAGGGAGCTGCCGGTGCCCACCGCGCAGCTCGGCATCGGTTTGGTGGGCCAGACGCCAAGCCAACCGTTGGTTCGCACCCTGGAGCCGGGCCACTTCGTCGCGGACGCTACCCTTTCCGCCGGCACGTACAGCGTTTCGTTCTCCGCTACCGCGCCCGATGGCCAGGCACTCGCCGCCCAGCTCCAGATTCCGGTAACGAAATGAGGACCGTCAGATGGCTGGGTTGCGCACTCGAAGGCTGAGGAAGCTGGAGGCAGCACCAGGCCGGCTTGCCGCCGGTGCACTGATCGTCTCGGCGCTGGTGGCCTGCGGTGGGCCCGGCTCGAGCAGCCCCGGAGCGCCAACCCCCACCACCGGCTCGCGACCATCCTCACCCGCGGTGGTCCGCATCGTCGAGCCCAAGAGCGGCGCCACTGTGACCGGATCGACCCTGCACATCGTGCTCTCGCTGGAGCACGCCATGATCGTCAAGCAGACCTCGACGAACATCCGGCCGGACCAGGGCCACGTGCACCTCTACGTGGACAACGTGCTGGTGTCGATGAACTACGGCCTGGTGCAGGATCTGCCGGTGCACAAGGGCACCTACGTGCTCAAGGCGGAGTTCGTGGCGTCCGACCACGCGCCGTTCAACCCGCGCGTCTATTCCCCAACCGTGGTCTTCACCGTCAAATGACCGCCACCCGTCTCCGTGCGCTGCTGGCGAGCACCTTGGTGGCCGTCACCCTGACCGCGGCCGGGCAGCTGATCCCGGGCTCGAGCCCGGAGCCGATCCTGGTGGGGGCGGTCTTCCCGCTCTCAAGCAGCGCCGGCCCGCTTGCCCGACAGGAAGAGCTCGGGGTGCGCATCGCCGCCGATCTGGTGAACGCGGATGGCGGGATCGATGGAAGGCCCGTGGCACTCGACGTGCGTGATCTCGAGCGCGGCGCGGACGCTCCGGCGGTCATGGCCGCGCTGCGGGCGGAGGGAGCGCAGGTCGTGATCGGCGCGTATGCGTCCGACCTTTCGATCGCCGCCAGCGCGGCGGCTGCCGATGTCGGGCTCGTCTACTGGGAGGCCGGGGCCGTTGCCGACCGGCTGACGGGACGGGGACTGCCGATGGTCTTCCGCGTCGGCGCCAGCGGGACGAACCTGGGGTTCAACTCGGCCAGCTTCGCGGCGAGCCAGCTCGCGCTGCGGCTCGGCAAGCCGGCGACGAGCCTGCGCCTGGCGATCGTGGCTGCGGATGACGACTATGCGACCTCCGTAGCGGACGCGGCCGCCCGCGAGGCCGAGGCCAGCGGCGTCCCGATCGTCCTGCGCGCGACGTACGACCTGATCCTGCCGCGCTGGCCGCAGCTCATGGGCCGGCTCTCCGCGGCAGGCGCGGACGTGATCATCCTCGCCTCGCACATCCCCGACGGCATCGCCTTCCGGCGGGCCATGCTGGCCGCGAAGCTCAAGGTGGGCGCGCTGATCGGGTCGACCATGGCCGAGTGCAGCCCGGATTTCGCGGGCGAACTGGGTCCCGACGCGGTTGGCATCTTCGCCTCCGATCGCCCGACGGCCGGATTCCAGCCCGGAGTCCTCGGGCGCGACGCGCGGGTCGCCTTCGAGCGCCTTGCGTCTGCCTGGGCCAGCGCGGGCGGCCCCACGCCGGCCTCTTCTCCGGATGTCTCGCCCGACTATGGCCAGGATCAGGATCGAGAGTACGCCATCCAGGGACCGATGCTGCCCGCCACGGCCGGTCCGACGGAAGAAGGCCTCTCCGGCTTCTCGGCAGCCTGGGCGCTCTTCGGCCAGGTGCTGCCCGCGGCCGCGCACCGCGGAGTGCTGGACGCAGCCGGCATCGCGGCCGCGGCGCGGCACGTCGACCTGCCGATCGGGTCGCTCCCGAACGGCGCTGGGATCCGATTCTCGACCGATCCCGCCACGCTCGGGCAGAACCTTCGCGCGACGGCCGTGATCTGGCAGTGGCAAGCGGTCCGCTCCTACACCTTCGTGTGGCCACCCACCTACGCGACCGGCCGGATCGCCATGGTTCCGCTGCCCCGTTGACCGCCCTGGCTGCCAGCCGCTCGTGGAGCGCCGGCCAGCGCGCCGTCGTGCTAGGCGTCGGGCTCGGAGCCGCCGCACTGGCGCGAGCCGCGCTCAACGGAAGCGGCGCGACGAGCGCCTACCTCGCTGGAACCGGGTTTGGGGCGGCGTTGCTGTGCCTCGCCTTCGCGGCAGGCTGGCGGCCCGTGCGGCCACGCCTCGCATCGGTGGGGGTGGGCATCCTGGGTGGACTGATCCTCGTCGGCCTGCCGTTGCTGGCGAGCCCGTCGACGCGCGCGGTGACTGGCATGCGGCCCGAGCCATTCTTGGCCTGGCTGGTCGTCACCGCCCTGGTGGTAGCGGCAGAGGAGGTGCTCCTGCGCGGTGCCCTGCTGTCAGCCCTGGATGAGGCAGCCGGACCGATGGTCGCGGTCCTGACCTCGAGCGCCGCGTTCGCACTGATGCACGTTCCGCTCTACGGCTGGGGCGTGGTGCCGATCGACCTTGCGGCCGGGGTCTGGCTGGCCGGGTTGCGGTATCTGACCGGCGGCGTGGCCGCTCCGGCGGTGGCTCACTACCTCGCGGACCTGGCGACATGGTGGCTGTAACGCGGCAACCGCGTGCCGGCTGCACTGCGGCTGCGGCCGGCCTCCTCCTGATGGTTGCAGCGACGTGGCTCTCCCCTACCTGGCACCGGCCCCTCTATGACGGCGTGGTGATCGAGGACCCGTACCGATACCTCCAGCCGCCGGCCGGCAAGCCGGGCAACCCCACATCGGTCTCGGACACGCTGGCGCTGGACCAGGGCGTCTCCCCGCAGCTCTACTCGGGGACCCTCGAGCAGCCCCCGCAGGCGCAGATGATCGCCGACCGCGACGCGTTCCAGCTCCCCGCCGGCACCACCTCGATCAAGGCCACGATCCAGCCGATCAAGCCACCGGCCCCGGTCTCGGAGGGACGGATCTCGGGGAACGTCTATCGCTTCGCGGTCGTGAACCAGGCGGGCGTGAACCTGTCGCTGCACTCGGGCACCACCATCACCGTGGTGCTGCGGGCGCCCAACGGCGTGAGCAACGGCACGATCATCCATTTCAACGGCACCGGCTGGGACGAGGTCGCGACCGACAATGGAGGCCTTCCCGACCTGTACGCGACGAATGCCACCGAGCTGGGTGACTACGCGGTGCTGGTGAGCGGTGCGCAGACGCCGGAGCCATCCGGCCCGACGCCGCCGCCCTTCTCGATCACCCCGTCGCCGGCGCCGACGCCGGGCCCGACCGGGGGGCAGGTGCCATGGCTCGTCATCGGTCTTGTGGCGGCGGCCATCATCGTCGGGGTGCTGTGGCGGACGCTCGGCGATCGCGAGCCCTGACGCGGGCTCAAGGACGAGAGCGACTAGCGGGCGCCCATGGCGGCCCATACGCCGACCGGTGTCCACCGCAGCGGCAGGTCGACGAGGATGAGCTCACTGGGTTCGGCGGCGCGAACGAGGAACGTCGCCTGGTCGAAGACCCGGGCTGCGGCACCGGTCTCGACTGGTTCGTCATCGAATTGGCCGCGTCCGCGAATGAGGTAGACGTAGGCGCCGCGTCCCTCGCCGAGCGGATGCGCCACCTCGACGCCGGCGTCGAGCAGGCCGAGGTGCACGGAGGCGTCCTGGTGAACGAGCACGGGGTCCTCCTGCAGCGGTCCTGCCACGCGCAGGAGCCGATTCGCGCGCTCGGCCTCCGAGAACGACCGCTGCTGGACCGATGGTTCGAGGTCCGGTGTGTCGGGGAGGATCCAGAACTGCAGGAAGCGCATCGGCTCGGTCGCGGAGCCATTCCGCTCCGAGTGCAACATCCCCGAACCCAGTGTCGCGCGCTGGATCGATCCGGGTGGCAGTTGGCCGCCGTTGCCGAGCGAGTCGGCGTGCTCGAAGGATCCCTCGACCACGTAGGTGATGCCCTCGATGTCGCGGTGCGGATGCAGGGGCCACACCGCGCCCGGCTCTAGCCGGTCGTCGTTGAAGACGCGCAGGGGTCCGAACCCCATCTGCTCCGGATCGCGGTACTGATCGAATGAGAAGTGCCAGCGCGCGTGGAACCAGCCACCCTCCTGGCGGTGGATCTGGTCGTCGTGCCGGACCTGGATCATGCGCGCAGCGGGACCATCAATTG
>VBJP01000030.1 GCA_005880165.1 Chloroflexota bacterium
GCTCGGCCCGACCTCGGTGGGCCGCACGTCGATGTCGAAGGCGTCGCCTGGCAGGCCAATCGGCGGGAGCTCGGCGTTCACCTCATGAGCCAGGCTCGCCGCCGCCGCGGTCCTGGCGTCGTGGAGCGTTGCGGCGGCGGCCTCCAGCTCCCCTCGCGCCCGCTGCTCCTCGATCCGGAGCTCCTCGCGCAGCGTGTCCATGTGCTCCAGGCGGGTGAGCTCGGCCGTGGCCTCGCGTCCGAAAGCCACGATCGCCTCGATCGAGTCGCCGTACTTGCGCCTCAGGTCGTAGATCAGCCCCAGCCGCTCTTCCATGGCCGCGCGTTCCGCGGTGTCGACCTGCACCTGCTCTCCCAGCGTGGCCGCATCCCGTGCCAGCTCGGTTGCCTCGGCCACCAACGCGGCCCCACGCACCGCCAGCGCGGCGAAACGCTCATCGTGGGCCGCCGCTGACTCCAGCTGGGCGAGTGCCGCGCGTATCCCGTCGAGCGCACCCCCATCACGTTGCAGGGTCCTGACCGCATCGCCCACCGAGCGCACGATCGCCTCGAGGTGCTGGACTGACTTCACCCGAGCCGCCAGGGACACGTCCTCGTCCGGCTGCAAAGCCGCCGCCTCGATCTCGTGCGCCTGGTGGCGGAGGAGCTCGGTGCGACGTTCGAGCTCCCTGGGATCCATCACCAGCTCGCCGACGCGGGCCGCGACAGCGCGCCATGCTCGCCACGCCTCCCCAACGGCCGCGACGTGGTCTGCGTACCCGCCGAAGCGGTCGAGCAGCGCGCGCTGACGCTCCGCGGCGAAGAGGCGCTGATGCTCGTGCTGGCCGTGGATCTCCGCGATCCGGCCACCGAAGGCGGCAAGCGCCCCGACCGTCACTGTCCGATCGTTGACCCGCGCCAGCGATCGCCCGTCGGCGGTCACCTCGCGGCTGACGATCAATGACCCCTCACCGAGATCCACGAGCTCGTCGAGCGGGTCCTGGGGATCGCGAGGGACGTCGTCGAAGATGGCCTCCACCCGCAGGGCCGTGGATCCGCTGCGCACCAGGTCGCTCGTGCCGCGTGCTCCGAGGGCCAAGGCCAGCGCGTCAACGACGAGTGACTTGCCGGCGCCGGTCTCGCCGGTGACCACCACCAACCCGCGGCCCAACGCGAGGCGAACCGACTCGATCACCGCCAGGTTGGTGACAGCCAGCTCGAGCAGCGCCATCGGTCAGTAGGGAAGCAGCGACGCCTTGGTGCGCAGGAGCTCGTAGAAAGGGGTGCTCCCCTCCGGCTCCAGCAGGCGCAGCGGGATCGGCAGGGCACGTACCTCCACTCGCTCGCCGCAACGCATGGGAAGGTCGTTCTGCCCGTCGATCGAGATGATGGCGCCCTCGTGGCTCTCGCGCAGCGTCAGGCGCACCACGTGGCGCTCGCCGGCGACCACGCTGTGCAGCGGCGACAGGTACCCGGCGACCGGGGTGATGATCACGTTTCGCAGGCGTGGGTCCAGCACCGCGCCGCCGGCGCTGAAGGAGTAGGCGGTCGAGCCCGTCGGCGTGGCCACCACCACGCCGTCAGCGACGTAGGTGGCGAGGTGGCTGCCGGAGACCTCGACCTCGACCTGGATCATCCGCACCCGCGAGCCGCGCGTCACCACGACCTCGTTCAGGCAGGCGTGCGTCTCGCTCGTGCCGTCGGCCCGGATCACGGTCGCGGAGATGCGGAACCGTTCCTCGATGCTGTACTGCCCGTCGACCACCTGGTCGAGGGTGCGCTCCAGGTCGGCCGTCTCGACCTTGGCCAGGAAGCCCACCCGACCGAGGTTCACGCCCAGCGCGGGCACCTCGCTATCACCGATGGCGCGCGCGGTCCTCAGGAAGGTGCCGTCCCCACCCAGCACGCAGATCAGGTCGGTCCCGGTGCAGGCGGCGCGGATCTGTTCGGCATCGTCCGCCGGTGAGCTCCAGGCCTCAACGCCATGCCCGGAGCACCACGACTCGGCGCGGGTGAGCGTCTCACGAGCGGCGTCGTTGTCGGGGTTGAGCGAGAAGCCGATGCGCCGGAGCTCGCCCATCAGGCCCCCGTGTCGGTCGGGTCCGTGAGGGGTTCGGGCAGGGAGACCATCGTGGCCTTGGATGGCATCGCCGCGGGCGGCAGCCGTTCGGCGATCTCCTCGAGCCTGCGGCGCAGGGCCACCAGCTCTGTGGCGACGTCGGACTCGGCGACCGCAGCATATGAACGGTCCAGGCCAGCCGCGATGAGGGCCCGCATCAGGCTGGAGGGCGACACGCCGCGCGCGTGCGCGGCTGCCTCGACGCGGTCGAGGAGGGCGTCGGGCATGCGCAGCGAGACGATCTGCCGCATGGTGTCCGGCGACGGCTCGTGGCGAATCGCCGCGTCGACCGCCTCGAGGCCCTCGAAGACGCTCAGCTGCTCCGCGGGTGCGGTCCGCTCCCTCCGCTTCACGTACTGCATCGTAGTACGCGAATGGGTCAGACCGATGGCTCGAAGAGCGCGTCCACCGCCGTTCGCCAGGCGCTCGGCGCCTTAACGGCGACGCCCAAGCGGTGCTCGAGCAGGGTGAGGAACTCGGTATTGCCGGCGCTGCCCGAGATCGGCGATCGCATCACGCGCGCTGGCGCAAACCCGGCGCTGCGCGCCGCGTCCCCGAACTCGAGCAGCACCCTCCGATGGACGGCCGGATCACGGACCACGCCGCCGCGCGGCACCGCCTCGCGCCCGGCCTCGAACTGCGGCTTGACGAGTGCGATCACTCGACCAGTCGGTGCCAGAAGGCCTGTGACCGCGGGCAGCACCAACGCCAGCGAGATGAACGACAGGTCCAGGGTCGCGAGATCCACGGTTTCGGGCAGGCGCTCCAGCGTGCGGAGGTTGGCGCGGTCCATCACCACCACACGAGGATCCGTGCGGAGGCGCTCGATCAGCTGTCCGCGCCCAACATCGACCGCGTAGACAATTCGGGCGCCGCGCTCGAGCAGCACGTCGGTGAAGCCCCCGGTGCTGGCGCCGGCGTCCAGGCAGGTGAGCCCGCGAGGATCCACGGCGAACGCGTCAAGCGCAGCGGCGAGCTTCTCACCGCCACGCGACGCCCACCGCGGCCCGGGCACGGAGACCAGCTCGACGTCGGCGGCAACGAGTTGTCCCGGCTTGAGCCCGCGTGTCCCCGAACCGGGCAGCACCACGGCGCCAGCCATGAGCAGTGACTGCGCCTCCGCGCGCGAGCGGGCCATGCCGCGCTCCACGAGTAGCTGGTCGAGACGGACGCGAGGCACCCGGCCGCTACCAGCCGCAACCGCCGACTATGCGGCGCTGCTCCTGGAGCGACTCCTGTTCGCGCCGCTCGCCGCGGCTCGCTCGCCGCGCATCATGCCCATCGCCTCGCGGATCTGCGCGAGGATGCCCGGCAGGTCGATCCGCTGCTGGGCGCGCAGCTCACCAACCGCGCCGTGGTGCACGAAGCCCTCCGCGAGGGCGATCTTGAGGAGCGGCACGTGCAGTCCAGCTCGGTTCAGGGCGTCGAGCACGCCATCGCCGAAGCCCCCCATCGCGGCCGACTCCTCGGCGGTGACCACCAATC
Source organism: Chloroflexota bacterium (assembly GCA_005880165.1). GTDB lineage: Bacteria > Chloroflexota > Limnocylindria > QHBO01 > QHBO01 > CF-82. The sequence continues at coordinate 3,583 of VBJP01000030.1, forward strand.
GCTTGCCGGAGGCCTGTTCGCCGAGCAGCGCCTCGTCGAGGGGCTTCGCCCACCGCGCGTTGACCACCGTCGCCTCCAGGCTGTCCTCCGCCGAGAGCGCTTCGGCCGTAGCCAGCAGGCGCTGCACGATCGGTCCGAACCCCACCAGCAGCAAGTCATCGCCGGTACGCAGCACTTCGCCGCGGCCAACCTCCAGCGCCTTTCCCTGCCGGTCCGGCAGGTCCTCGCCCGCGTCGCGCGGGTAATGGATGCTCATCGGTCCCGGATGCGCCAGGGCAGTGACGACCATGTCGCGTAGCTCCTGCTCGTCCTTTGGCGAGCCGATCGCCAGGTTCGGCAGGGAGCGCTGCGCCGAGAGGATGAACATCCCCTGGTGGCTGGTGCCGTCCTCGCCGACCAGGCCGGCACGGTCGATCGCCAGGAACACGGGCAGGTCGTTCTGGCAGACGTCATGGACGAGCTGGTCGAACGCGCGCTGGCTGAAGGTGGAATAGAGAGCGACCACCGGCCGCTGGCCGGCCAACGCCAGGCCTGCCGCCATCGTCAGGCTGTGCTCCTCCGCAATCCCCACGTCGAAGAAGCGCCGCGGGAAGCGCTCACCGAAGCGCGCCAGCCCGGTCCCGGTGGGCATCCCGGCGGTGATGGCGCAGATCCGCTCATCCTGCGCGGCGAGCCGCACCAGCTCCTCGACGAAGGTCTGCGTGTAGGTCTTGGGCTTGCGCGACGGACCGGAGGTCACCGGCAGCGGCTCCTCGGTGGGATCGATGAGGCCCAGGTCAATGGGCGGCAGGCTGGCGCCGTGGAAGCTGATGCTGTCCGCCTCCGCCGGCGCGTAGCCCTTGCCCTTGATCGTCTTGACGTGCACGACCACGGGGCCGCGGAGGTGGAACGCCTGCTCGAAGGCCCTCTCCAGCTCCGGCAGGTCGTGACCATCGAGGACGCCGATGTAGGTGAGCCCGATGTCCTCGAAGAAGCCGACCTTGGCCCAGCTGCGCTTGAAGCCCTCCTTGGCCCAGGCGAGCAGGTCGAAGAGCGGCTGGCCGATCACCGGAATGCGGCTGATGGTGCGCTTCGAGGCCTCCTTGGTCTCCTGGTAGGCGCGCGTCAGGCGCAGCTTGTTGAGGCGGGTGGAAAGTCCGCCAACCGAGCGGCTGATGCTCATCTCGTTGTCGTTGAGCACGATCAGCATCCGGTGCTTGGACTGGCCGAGGTGGTTGAGTGCTTCGAGCGTCAGGCCGCTCTGCATGGCGGCGTCGCCCACGCACACGGCGATGCGTTGGGCACGGCCCGGATCGCCGGGCCGCAGGAGGTCGCGTGCCGCGGCCAGCCCCACCCCGATGCTGACCCCGGTCCCCGCGTGGCCACCGTCGAAGACGTCGTGCTGGCTCTCGCTGCGACGAGGGAAGCCGCCGACCCCACCGGTCTGCCGCAGCGTATCGAACCGATCCCAGCGGCCGGTGAGCAGCTTGTGGGCGTAGGCCTGATGGCCCGTGTCCCACACGATCCGGTCGCGCGGGGAGTCCATCACACGATGCAGGGCGAGCGCGATCTCGACGGCCCCCAGCGAGCTCGCCAGGTGCCCGCCAGTGTGCTGGACCGTGCGGATCATCTTTCCGCGTAGCTCCGCGGCGAGCTGTTCGAGCCCTGGATAGTCGAGCGCGCGCAGCTGCGCTGGGTCATGGATCGTCTCGAGAAGGGTCACCGATGGCACTCTCCGGATCGGTTCGCGGCCGAGTATAGCCCGATGCTCGCCGCCTCCCATCCGGACGATTTGGCTACACCGGCGTCACCGCACGCTCAGGCGAGCTCCTTCTCGAACCAGTTGGAGGTCTTGGTGAGGCGGTAGCCCTGGCGCTCATAGAACCGCCGCGCTTCCTCGCGGGTCGTGCGTGAGGCCACACGCACGGCGTTCGCTCGCCGCTTCCGGGCCCAGCGTTCGGCCTCCGCCATGAGCGCGGCGCCGATGCCGCGGCCCCGGCAGCGCTCGTCAACGACCAGCGCCATGACCTGTGCGTGCTGGTCCGCGACGAGCGTCCGGCGCAGCTCGACGTGGACCCAGGCCACGACGTTCCCCGCGTCCTCGGCGACCATGGCCGCAGCTTCCTCGCGGCCCAGCACCCGCGCGATGCGCTCCGCGAGCTGCACCTCGCTGGAGGGGTATCCCAGCTGGGTCGCCAGGTTGGCCACGGCCCCCGCGTCGTCCCTGCGCATCGCGCGGATGCGGGGTGGGCTCACCCTCCGCCGGGCTCGGCTGGAGCGGTCTCGCGCGCGTCGCCGGCGCGCGCCGAGTCGCCGGCGCGGCGCCCGAGCTCGCTGATCGTCAGCTCGGCGGCGCGCAGGCGTTCCTCGCAGGCGGCGTGGATCCGAAGCCCCTCCCGGTACAGCGCGATGCTCTCCTCCAGGCCGACGCTGCCGGCCTCGAGTGCCGCCACGATGCGCTGCAGCTCGGCGACCAGCTCATCGAACGGTCGTTCCGCGAGCTCGGCGTCGCTGATCGCTGGCTGCTCGCTCAATGCAGGAGCTCCTCACCATCGTCACCGCGCGCCTCCTCGACCCGCGTGCCGAGCAGGCCGCGAGCGACGACGACCTCGAGGCGCGCGCCCACGGGCGCCTGCGCCGGCTCGCGGACGATGGTGCCGTCGGCGAGCCGCGCCACCGCGTAGCCGCGGGCCAGGGTGGCGGCGGGGCCCAGGGCTCGGAGCCCGTCGCGCACGCCATCCAGGGTGGCGCGGTGCCGCTCGAGCCGGGCGCCGAGGGCGCGGTGACCGCGATCGACGAGGTCCGCGGTCCGCTGCCTGGCAGCGCCAAGGTCAGGCGCCCAGCTCACCAGGGCACGCGCTTCCGCGGTGAGCTGACGCCGCCGCTCCGCGGTGCGCCCGAGGAGCGCGCTCGATGCGCGATCCCGGAGGCGGTTGAGGATCACGGGCAGCTGGGTCCCATCGGGGACGGCCAACTCGGCAGCGGCAGATGGTGTCGGGGCCCGCACATCGGCCACGAAATCGGCGAGCGTCACGTCGCTCTCGTGCCCGACCCCGACCACCACCGGAACCGGAGCTCCCGCCAAGGCACGCACCACTCGCTCGTCGTTGAACGCCCACAGGTCCTCGAGTGAGCCGCCGCCGCGCGCCAGGATGACCAGGTCGATGCCGCGCTGCGCGAAGATGCGCTTCAACGCTACGACGACGGCCGGCGACGCCGCCTCGCCCTGGACCACCGTGGGCGAGAGGACGAGCTCGACGAGCGGGTAGCGGCGACGGATGACGTTGCGAACGTCCTGCCACACCGCACCCACCGGAGAGGTGACCACCCCGATCCGCCGCGGCCAGCGCGGCAGCGGCCGCTTGCGGTCCGCGTCGAAGAGGCCCTCCGCCGCCAACCGAGTGCGGAGCGCCTCGTAGCGCGCGTGAAGGTCGCCGGCGCCCGCCGGTGTCAGGGATTCCACGTAGAGCTGATAGATGCCCTGCGGCTCGTAGACGCGCACCCGGCCGTGGCAGACGACCGCCATCCCGTGCTGGGGCCGCACGGCGGAGCGCGCGAGCTCCTCGCGGAAGATGACGGCCCTGACCTGTGCGCCGGCGTCCTTCAGGGTGAAGAAGCAATGGCCCGACGGCGGAAACGAGGGCGTGGAGATCTCACCCTCGACCCAGACGTCGGCAAGCGCCGGGTCGCCGTCGAGCAGCGCCCGAACGCGGCGGTTGAGGTCGGTGACGCGCAGGATGCGGGGCGGGTGCGCGTTCGCCTGCCACAGCGTTGGCCGCTCGGGTGCGAAGTCAGCCATCTGCGCAGGACGCCATCGGTCAATCCTAGACCCGGGTGACGTACTCGCCGTTTCGGGTGTCGACCCGAATCGTGTCGCCCTCGGTGACGAAGAGCGGGACCTGGACGACCAGTCCGGTCTCCAGGGTGGCGGGCTTCTTGGCCCCGGTCGCGGTATCGCCGGCAAAGCCCGGTTCGGTGCGGGTCACCCGCAGGTCCACCGTGAGCGGCACGTCGACGCCCAACACTTCGCCGTCGTGGGTGGAGACGAAGACGTCGGTGTTCTCCTTGAGGTAGAGCCGATCGTCCCCGATCATCGCCCCGCTCACCGCGATCTGGTCGTACGTCTCGGTGTCCATGAAGTGGTAGACGCCACCGTCGTGGTAGAGGTACTGCACCTTGCGCTGCTCGACGCGCGCCCGCGGCCAGCGCGTGCCCGCCTGGAAGGTGCGCTCGATGATGTCGCCCTTGCGCACGTTCTGCAGCTTCATGCGGACCTGCGCCGAGCCCCGCGCCATCTTGATGTGGGTCCAGTCAAGGACCTTCATCAGCTGCCCGTCGAGCTCGATGATGACGCCCTTCTTCACG
>VBJP01000031.1 GCA_005880165.1 Chloroflexota bacterium
TCAAGCCGCGCGACGCGTATTTCCAGGCCAGCGACGAGCATCACCCGGCGATGGCAGCCCATTACGACCTGGAGCCGCCGAGCCGCATGCTGCGCATGACCGTCAACGAGGAGACGTTCCGGCCATTTGCCGGGTCCGCCGAGCGGCTCACGGCCGCAGACATCGAGGACCTGAACCACCTCTACCAGCTGGGGTTTCGGACCGGGTTCCCGATCTCGGTTGTGGAAGACGGCCTGTACTACGGGGTGCGCGTCCACGGGCGGCTGGTGAGCGCCGCCGGTACGCACGTCATCAACCCGCGCGAGGGCGTGGCGGTGGTGGGCAACGTGATGACCCACGTCGACTATCGCGGACACGACTTCGCGAAGATGGTCACCTCGGCAGTCACGGCGCAGCTCCTGCAACGCGTGCCGGACGTGGCACTCAACGTCCACGCCGGGAACACGCCGGCCGTCGCGGCCTATGCGCGCCTCGGCTACGGTGAGTACTGCCAGATGGTGGAGCGGCTTGGTCGCCGTCGTTCCGGGGCGTGGGGCCTGATGCGACCGATACGGGAGGCGATTCGACTGACATGGCAACGCGATCCGCGGTGAGCGACGAGGTCATGCACGACGTCGCCGACATCGGCCTGGCGGACGTGGGGGCGAGGAAGATCGAATGGGCTGATCGGCAGATGCCGGTCGTGGCCGGCATTCGCGAGCGCTTTGCCGCGGAGCGGCCGTTTGATGGCTGGCGGATCAGCGCCTGCCTCCACGTCACCGCAGAGACCGCCAACTTGATTCGCACCCTGGCGGCAGGAGGGGCAGAGGTCGTGCTCTGCTCCAGCAACCCCCTCTCGACGCAGGATGACGTGGCCGCCTCGCTGGTCGTCGACCACGGAATCCCGACCTACGCCATCAAGGGCGAGGACCGCGAGACCTACTACCGGCACATCGCCGGGGCGCTCGATCACCAGCCCCACGTGACCATGGACGACGGCGCCGACCTGGTGACGGCGCTGCACACCCAGCGCACCGAGCTCCTGGACGGCGTGGTGGGTGGCACCGAGGAGACGACCACCGGCGTGATTCGCATGCGTGCCATGGCTGCGGACGGGAAGCTGCGCTACCCAATCGTGGCGGTCAACGAAGCACTCACCAAGCACCTCTTCGACAACCGTTATGGCACCGGCCAGAGCGCCATCGACGGGATCCTGCGTGCCACGAACGTCCTCTTCGCAGGCAAGACGGTCGTCGTGGGCGGCTATGGCTGGGTCGGCCGCGGGATCGCGTCCCGAGCAGACGGGCTGGGAGCCAACGTGGCCGTGGTCGAGGTGGATCCGATCCGCGCGCTCGAAGCCGCCATGGACGGCTTCCGGGTGATGACTGCGCGCGACGCCGCATCGGTCGGCGAGATCTTCATCAGCGCCACCGGCAACCTCAACGTATGGGGGGCGGAGCACTTTCCGCTGATGCGCGACGGGGCAATCCTTGCCAACGCGGGCCATTTCAACGACGAGTTCGAGCTTGGTGCGCTCGAGGCGCAGGCGACCTCCTCGCGCGAGGTCCGCCCGTTCACCCGCGAGTACTGCATGGCCGATGGTCGCCGCATCTACCTGCTCGCCGACGGCCGACTGGTGAACCTGGGCGCGGCCGAGGGGCATCCGAGCATCGTCATGGACATGAGCTTCGCCAACCAGGCGCTCGGCCTCGAATGGCTGCGCGCCAACCTCGCGACACTCGAGCCAAAGGTGTACGGCATCTCCGACGAGATCGATCGCGAGGTCGCCCGCCTCAAGCTGGAGAGCATGGGCATCTCCATCGATCCGATGACGCCGGAGCAGCTCGCCTACTCCCGGTCCTGGGAGTCCGGGACGTAGCCGTGACGGAAGGCTGATGGGCGCCGACGATCTGCGTCTCTTCACGTCCGAGTCGGTGACGGAGGGGCACCCGGACAAGCTGTGCGACGCCGTCGCGGATGCGGTTCTGGACGACGTCATCGCCCGGGATCCAGGCGCACGCGCGGCCATCGAAGTCGCAACGACCACCGGCCTCGTCTTCGTGCTGGGGGAGATGACCACCGAGGTGTACTGCGACGTGCAGGCAGTCGTACGGCACACCGTTCGGCGCATCGGCTACGACAACTCCGCGCTGGGCTTTGACTGGGAGACGTGCGGCGCGATCGTGGCCATCAAGGGGCAGTCGCCGGACATCGCCCGGGGCGTCGACGCTGCCCTCGAGGCTCGTGAGGGGACCGAGCCGATGGAGCTGGGCGCAGGTGATCAGGGGATGATGTTCGGCTACGCGACCGATGAGACGCCCGAGCTCATGCCGGCACCTATCGTGATGGCCCATCGCATCGCGAAGCGCCTGGCAGAGGCGCGCAAGGCCGGCGAGCTGCCGTTCCTTCGCCCGGATGGCAAGAGCCAGGTGACGATCGGGTACGACCACGATGGCCGCCCCCGCCGGGTTCACACCGCCCTGGTCAGCACGCAGCACGACCCGGGCGTCGACCACGCCGAGCTGGAGGACGCCGTGCGTCGCGAGATCATCGGCCGCGCGGTGCCCGCCGACCTGCTGGATGCCGACACTCGCTACCTCGTCAACCCGACCGGGCGCTTCGTGATCGGAGGCCCGATGGGCGACTCCGGCCTCTCCGGACGAAAGATCATCGTGGACACCTACGGCGGCATGGCGCGCCACGGCGGCGGCAGCTTCTCCGGGAAGGACCCGACCAAGGTCGACCGATCGGCCGCCTACTACGCCCGCTACGTGGCGGCCAATGTCGTTGCCGCGGGGCTGGCGCGGCGGTTCGAGCTGCAGCTGGCCTATGCCATTGGGGTCGCGCATCCGCTGGCGGTCAACGTGCAGACCTTCGGGACCGGCGCGATTTCGGACGATCGGCTCGTGGAGATCGTCGAGGGACAGTTCGACCTGCGTCCGGGTGCGATCATCGAGGAGCTCGACCTGCGCCGGCCGATCTACCGGCAAACTGCTGCCTACGGTCATTTCGGGCGGCCGGATCTCGATCTGCCGTGGGAGCGCCTGGACCGTGCCGCGCAGCTGCGCGACGCGGCGGGCCTCGCCGGGGAACCCCCCGTTCCGGCGACCGCCGGATCGTGACCCGCGTCCCGGCGCGGGATACGCGCGCCTGGGGCGAGCAGGCCATCCGGGGTCCGGTCGCGCGTCTTGCGGCTCGGCTGCAGGCGTTCATCGGCAGAGAGGAACGCCGGCCCGTGGATCGCCTCCCAGACCTGCCGGTTCCGCTGCGCCGCTCGCCGCTGGCTGTCCCGTACCTCGACGCCGCCCGCGAGCGCGACCACCGTAGGGCGGGCGCGGCCGCCTCCAATGCCTCCGAGCAGGCAATCGAGGCGCGTGCCTGGTGGGCCGCCGACGCGTGGGCGCATCGCGCCCTCTGGCATTTCGAGCGGGTCGACATGGCCCTCGCCGCGACGCGGCAGGCACGGCGCATCGGCGACATCCGGGTCGCGGGCGGCGATCCGAGCGCCTCCCGACGCTACTATGCCGAGGCGATCTCCGAGGCCCGCGACATCGGCGCTGAACGCGAGCAGGGTATGGCTGCCCTTGGTCTCGGTCGCGCGGAGCTCGATCTCGGCAACGTGACCGTGGCCCGCCGGCTGGCGGGAATCGCGGAAGAGCTGCTCGAGCGCGCCGGGGCCCCCGCGGACGAGACCGCAGCGGCTCGAGAGCTGCGAGGCGAGGAGAAGCCCGTTTCGCCGGAGGAAGGGTGAGCGCCAAGCGGGAGATGCGGGTCGGCATCGTTGGCGCCGGCGTGATGGCCGAGGCCATGATCGCGGGGCTCCTCGCGGACCGTGCTGTCACGCCCAATGCCCTGATCGCCTCGCACCCGCGCCGCGAGCGCCGGGATGCGCTTGCCCAGCGTTACGCGATCCGCGTTGTGGCGGGCAATCCGGAGGCGGCACGCGACGCGGAGATCGTGGTCCTGGCCGTGAAGCCACAGATGATCGGCCGCGTGATGCGCGATCTGGGACCGGGCCTGCGCCCCGACCAGGTGGTGCTCTCGATCGTGGCCGGCGCCACGATCGGCGCCCTCTCGTCCGGCCTGGCGCATCCCGCCATTGTGCGCGCCATGCCGAACACCCCAGCCCAGATCCGGCGCGGCATCACGGTCTGGACGGCATCCCCTGCCTGCACGGCGCGCCAGCGTGAGCTCGCTCGCGCCGTCCTGCGCGCGCTGGGTGAGGAGCGCCAGGTCGACGACGAGGAGTTTGTGGCAATGGCCACCGCCCTGTCCGGCACCGGTCCCACCTACCTGTTCGCGGTGATGGAAGCGCTCATCGACGCCGGCGTGCACCTCGGCTTTCCGCGGGAGCTTGCCCACGATCTGGTGGTGGCCACGCTCATCGGCTCTGCGGAGTACGCGGCGCGCTCGGAGCTCCATCCCGCGCAGCTGCGGAACCTGGTCACCTCCCCCGGTGGCACGAGCGCGGCCGCCATCTACGAGCTGGAGAAGGGCCGGATCCGCACCGTCCTCTCCGACGCGGTCTGGGCGGCCTACCGTCGCACGCTCGAGCTGGGCGCACGGCTGGAGGCCGGCACCCGCCCGGGGGAGCGCGGGGAGCCTGGAGCGGGACAGAACCAGCCGACCGACGCCGACCGGGTCGGGTAGGCTCGCCGGAGATGTTCGCGGTCGTGATGGCCGGCGGGTCCGGCACGCGCCTCTGGCCGCTCTCCCGGCGCCGGACGCCCAAGCAGCTGTTGCCGCTCACCGGCGACACGAGCCTGCTGCAGCAGACCGTGGCACGCATCGCGCCGCTCCTGCCTCCACGCGACATCTACGTGATCACCGGGGCAGGCTACGTGCGCCAGACGGTCGAACAGCTGCCGCAGCTCCCCGAGGAGAACGTCCTGGGTGAGCCCCTGGCGCGCTCAACGGCCGTCGCGGTCGGGCTCGCGAGCGTGATCGCCCGCCGAGATCCGGACGAGGTCTGCCTCGCTCTGCCGGCTGATCATTTCGTCGCCGACGAGGAGGCCTTCCGGACGGCGCTTCAAGAGACGATGCGTGCCGCCGAGCGCGGCTACCTGGTGGTGCTCGGCATTCCCCCGACGCACCCCGCCACGGGCTATGGCTACATCAAGGTCGGCGCGCGGCTGCATCCCGACCTGCCAACGGCCACGGTCGAGCGGTTCATCGAGAAGCCAGACGCCGACACCGCGCGGACCCTGGTTGAGAGCGGGGATCACCTATGGAACGCGGGGATCTTCGCCTGGCGCGAGTACACGTTTCGCCAGGCGTTGGAGCGATTCCAGCCAGAGCTTTCCGCGGCGTTGGATCGCGTCGCCGCGCTCCACCGCGTTCCCGGGTGGATGAACCAGGTCCGCGAGATCCTCGAGAAGGTGCCGGCCGTCACCATCGACGTGGGCATAGCGGAGCCCGCTGCCGCCGAGGGGCGCATGGCGGTGGTGCCGCTCGACGCGGGATGGAGCGACATCGGCTCATGGTCAAGCCTCCTCGAAGCGCTCACCACCCGGACCGGGTCGACCCTGGTCGCCAGCGGTCGCCACCTCGACCGCGGTTCGGAGCGGATCCTGGTCCATGCCGGCGAGCGGCTGGTGGTGACCGTAGGCCTGAGCGACGTGATCATTGTCGACACACCCGACGCCCTCCTGGTATGTGCCCGGGATCGCGCGGAGGAGATCAAGCCGGTCCTCGACGAGATCGCCGAAAAGGCCGGCGAGCGGTACCTCTAGGATCCATGGCGCGCCCCGCCGCGACGCCTGCAGGGCCGCTCTCGTCGGTTCCCCTTGGCTGGCTGGCTCGCCTGTTTGGGGCTGGGCTGGCGCTCTATCTGCGGCTCGTGGTGCGAACGTGCCGGGTCATCGGTCCCGCCACGCGCGACCAGGTGGTCCTGGCCTGGTGGCATGAGTGCAACATGGCGGCCTTCGTCACGGCCAGGAAACTGCGCGGCGACTTGCCGCATGCCTCGTTCTCGACGCAGGGCTTCCGCGGATCGGTCATCACCTCCATGCTCCAGCTCAGCGGGACTCCCATTCGGATCTTCGAGCTGCCGCCGGAGGGCGATCGCGTCGCAGGTCGGGCGTTTGCCGTTCGCATGGCTCGCCTCGCCGAGCAGGGATACAGCCCGATTGTCACGCCCGACGGTCCGTTCGGGCCCGGACGAGTCGCCAAGCCAGGCGCGCTGATCGTGGCGCGCGCTTCGGGGTTGGCCCTGCTTCCATGGTCGCTGTCCGTGCGACCCGAGATCCGCCTGAGCGGCCGATGGGACCGCCAGTACCTGCCTCTGCCCTTCTGCCGCATTCGGCTGCGGGCCGCTGAGCCGATCCGGATCGGTGCCCGCGAACCCATCAAGCCGCGCCTCGCCGAGCTTCAGGCAGCGCTGGATCGGCTGACAGCGGACTAGGCCGCCTCTTCCCCATCTAGCGCTGCATCACCAGGAGTCGTGCAACGGCGCCATTCAGCGGCCCTGGAGCGCGGCGGGATACCGAACCGGTGCTACGGCAGCGCCATAAACGCTCCATGCGCGCCCGTGCAGAACTATGCGCGATACGCGAGTCCGAAGCGGAAGCCGGCCGCTCGTCCACTCGCCGCGATACGGCTGAGTCGCTACCATGGATCGCTCCGAACGAGTGCCCGTCGAAGACCATTGACCAAGATCAAGTTCGGCACGGATGGCTGGCGCGCGGCCATTGCCGAGGACTACACCTTCCACAACGTTCGCCGCTGCGCTCGCGGTGTGGCGGAGTACCTCACCCAGCAGGGCAGCGCCGACCGTGGGGTGGTGGTCGCTCACGATCGACGGTTCGCATCTGAATATTTCGCCAGGGCCTGCGTCGAGGTGCTTGCCGCCCACGACATCCGCAGCTTCACGCCGCCGGATGCCGTTCCGACCCAGGTCGGAAGCTTCTTCACCCGGGAGCTCGGAGCGGGCGCAGGGATCGTCATCACCGCCAGCCACAACCCGTGGACGGACAACGGCTTCAAGGTCAAGGCCGACACGGGCGGCGCTGCAGCTCCGCAGATGCTGTCGGCCATCGAGGCCACCATGGACCGCCATCCGGAGGACGAGCCTCCCCCGCGACGCGAGTACGACGACGCGCTCCAGTCCGGTCTGGTCGAAGCCTTCGATCCCTACCCCAAGTTCCGCGACCAGCTGGCGCGCGTGGTCGACATCGACAAGATCCGAGCCGCGGATAAGCGTGTGCTGGTGGAGCCGCTGTACGGCTCGGGCGCGGGCTGGTTCACGCGCCTGCTGGGTGACGGGCGGCTGACGATCCGCGAGCTCCACACGGAGCGCAACCCCTTCTTCGGCGGGGTGAACCCCGAGCCGATCCGCCCCAACATCGAAGAGTGGCTCGAGGAGATCCCGCGCTGGAGCGCGGACATCGGCATCGCCTTCGACGGCGACGCGGACCGCGTGGGGATGGCGACCGAGCAGGGCGTCTTCGTCAACCAGCTCCAGGTCTACGGCCTGCTGTACTGGTACCTGCTCGATGTGCGGGGACTCATCGGTCCGGCCGTCTACACGGTGACGACCACCTCGATGGTCAAGCGCCTGGCCGAGATCTATGGGACGCAGGCGTACGAGACGGGGGTGGGCTTCAAGTTCGTGGGTCCCAAGATGATCGAGACCAACGCGGTGATCGGCGGCGAGGAGTCGGGCGGGTTCGGGTTCGGGATGCACATCCCCGAGCGTGACGGACTGGCATCCGGCCTCTTCCTGCTCGACCTGTGGCTCTCGAAGGGGAAGGAAGCGTCCGAGGTGCTTGCCGAGCTCCAGGCGCTCGCCGGACCCTCCTACTACAACCGCATCGACATCCGC
>VBJP01000314.1:0-1707 GCA_005880165.1 Chloroflexota bacterium
CGCACGACGATGCCCGGCTTCGTCCGCTGCTCCACGTATCGTTGCCCATCCTCGGCTCCGAGGTACCGGCTCGCGATCGCCAAGCGCGCGGATAGGACTCCATCAGTGCTGAGCGCCGCCTCCACCTCCATCCGAAGGCCGCGAAACGGCGGCGTTGTCTCGAAGGCCATGAACACGCATCGGGGATCGGCGCGCAGCCGCTCGAGCTTGGCGTCGCCTTCGGCGATCACGATCTCGATCCACTCGTCATCGGCCCTAAACCAGACCGGCGTCATCAAAATCGTGCCATCCGCTCGATAGACCGCCATCACGGCGGCTGATGGAGCCTCGAGCAGCGCGCGTGTCTCCTCACGGTCCACATTGAGAGCCTAAGGCCGCAATCAGACCTTCGCCGCCAGGTCTTCCGCGAGGATCGCGTCGATCTGACCGACGGCCTGCCGCATGCCCTCCTGCATGCCCATCGCCAGCAGCTGCTCCATGGCGTCTGTGCTCGGAAAGTGGCTCTCAATGGACATCCGCGTCTGCCCGTTGCCGCGGTCCTCGATCGTCACGAGCGCAACGGTCGTCGGCAGGTCCGAGTTCACGGTTCCGTCGTCCTTGAGAAAGCCATCGCGGAAGGTGAGCCGATGGGGTGGCTGCACCTCGTCCACTTCCCAGTAGCCGCGCGGCTGGTCGCCGCTCGGCCCAGTCATGTGGTACTCAACGCGGCCGCCGGGCCGAAGGTCGTGCGATGTAACCGTGGCGGGGTAGGTGGGCGGACCCCACCAGCGCTCGAGCTGACGGGGATCGGCCCACAGCTGCCACACGCGCTCAGGCGAGGCGGCGAAGTCGGCGACGACGGTCATGGACAGCGCAGAGGCGCTCTTGTCGACGGTGGTGACGGTCACGGTCAGGTCTCCTTGGGTGGGCTGGGTTCAGAGGTCTCGTCGATGAGGTCGGTCATGCGCGCGATGCGCCCGCGCCACAGCTCCTCGTACTCGTCGAGGAGTCGACGCGCCACGAGCAGTGCCTGCAGATTGGTCTGCACGACCTTTCGCCGGCCGATGCGCTGCTTGGTCACCAGACCTGCCCGCTCGAGGATCGCCACGTGCTTCTGCACCGCGGCGAAGCTCATGGGGTAGTGGCTGGCCATCTCGGCGACGCCTTCGGCGCCAGCGATCGCCCGGCGCACGATGTCCCGTCGCGTGGCGTCAGCCAGCGCACCGAACATCGCGTCGTAGTTGGGGAGGAGATGCATGACGTACAACCATACGGTTGTATTTCATGGCCGTCAAGTGGCGATGGAGCGATGCATCCACCGAGACCAGGCCAGGCGGTCTCGCGTCGCCAGACTGCGCGGTTCATTTGTGGATCGCGCGAAGTACGCCCGGCTCGGTACTAATGTGGTGCTAGCCCTTCTGCACCCGCGCGGCAACGCTGCACGCCATGCGGCGGGGGTTCATATCGAGACTCACACGATCTCCTGCGATGGCCCTTGTGTGCGCGGTGATCCTGGCCGCGCCGGTCGTCGCGGCGGAGGTGACACTCCAGCCTGACACCAAGGGCTGCAACGGCGTCCTGCCCTCCAGCGGCGGCAACACGGACATGCGCCTCGTCGGCGGGACGCTGACGCCCGGCGGGACGGCAGTGTTCGAGATTACGTATCCCCTGGACGGCTCAGACCTCGGCAAGCAGTTCACCATCACCGCCTGCGCCTTCATTAATGGC
>VBJP01000314.1:1756-2201 GCA_005880165.1 Chloroflexota bacterium
CGGTAGGCGGCCAATACTGCAACTATGCCAAGACGACCCGGAGTCCCACGGCCGCCCAGGCAAGCCAGCGCAAAGCTGGGCCTTCGTGCTTCATCATCCGCGGACCCAGCGACCCAAGCTCTCAACCACCCGGTGATGGGTCGACGCCGCCATCTGATCCGGGTGGTGGGACCCCGCCGCTTCTCCCCAATACCGCGACGGCGCCGTAACCGATTGGCGGCCGCTCGGCGGCTCGAGGATCCAATAGCGCGCGGAGCCTCCGCACAATCGAGCATGATGCGTCTTGTGGCCCAGCCGCAGAGGCACCCGAGGCCGTCGGCTCGGGGCTGACCCAGCTACCATCGGTCCGTGACCCCCGAAGCCGAAAATGCTGCAGGCGGCTGTCTCGCTTGCGACCTTGCTTCAGGCGCCCAACCTCTGCATCGCCGCGTGGCCAAACGGCGCG
>VBJP01000040.1 GCA_005880165.1 Chloroflexota bacterium
TTCAACGGGGTCATGAAGTTCGCCAACGGGGCCATCGGGGTGCTCGACATCAACTGGCTGACTCCAAACAAGCGCCGCACGCTAACGGTCACCGGCGAGCGGGGCATGTACGTGGCCGACTACATCAACCAGGACCTCTTCTTCTACACCAACCCTGACGCGGTCCAGACTTGGGAGCATCCGGGAGCCGATGAATCCGGTCAGCTCACGACATCGGTCTCGGAGGGCGAGATGACGCGTCGCTCGGTTCGGCGCCAGGAGCCGCTGGCGGTCGAGCTCGCCGAGTTCGCGCGCGCCGCGCGCGAAGGCGGGCCGCCCCCGGTCGCGCCACGCGACGCGATGATCGCGCTCCTGCTGGCGCAAAAGATGGTCGAGGCGGCCTCGACTGGCGCCGTCGTGTCGGGTGCCGCGCTGGCGGAGGCGCTGGCGTGAAGATCGCCGTGGTCGGGCTGGGCCACATCGGGCTGCCCCTGGCGGTGCAGTACGCCACGCGAGGCCACGCGGTGGTGGGCGCCGACATCAATCCGCGCATCGTGGACGCCGTCAACCGCGGGGAGTCGCCGCACCTCGACGAGCCTGCGCTGATCGAGGGCGTGCCGCGGGTGGTGACTGCCGGGGACCTGCGAGCCACGACGAGCACGCCCGAGGCCGTGAAGGGCGCCGAGGCGGTGGTCGTCATCGTGCCGGTGGTGGTCGACGCCGGCCGCCAGATCGACTTCGGACAGATCGACGCCGCCACCCGCGAAATCGCACGCGACCTGCGGCCGGGCACGCTGGTGCTCTACGAGACGACCCTGCCCGTAGGGACGACTCGCGATCGGCTGGGTGCCATGCTGGCCGAGGGTTCTGGCCTCAAGCTCGACGAAGGCTTCTTCCTCGCCTTCTCGCCGGAGCGCGTCCTGGTCGGCCGCATCTTCCTCGACCTTCGTCGTTACCCCAAGATCGTGGGCGGCACGAGCGAGGAGAGCGGCCGCCGGGCGATGGCTTTCTACCGGGCCGTGCTGGACGAGGGAACCGAGGTGCGCGCGGTTGCGAACGCGGAGACGGCCGAGATGACCAAGCTGGCCGAGACGACGTATCGCGACGTGAACATCGCACTGGCCAACGAGTACGCCCGCTACGCGGCGCGGAGAGGGATCGACGTCCTCGAGGTGATCGGCGCCGCCAACAGCCAGCCGTTCAGCAACATTCACCAGCCGGGCGTCGGCGTTGGCGGGCACTGCATCCCGGTCTACCCCCACTTCCTGTTCAACGGCGATCCGGACCTGCGCCTGCCGCCGCTGGCGCGCGCCATCAACGAGGAGATGGGGGCGTGGACGGTCGCGCTCGCCGAGGAGCGGGTTGGCTCGCTGCGCGGGGAGCCGGTGCTGGTGCTGGGCATTGCGTATCGAGCCGACGTCCGCGAGGACGCGTTCAGCAGCGCCTTCCGCTTGCGCGACGAGCTGAAGGCTGGCGGGGCGCGTGTCTACGGCCACGACCCATACTTCCCCGACGATCATCTGCGCCGCATGGGATTCGAGCCGTACGACCTGGCGGCGCCCGCGGAGGCGCGCGTCGCAATCCTGCAGGCGGGGCATGCCGCCTATGGCGAGCTCGACCCGCGAACCATTCCGGGGCTCGAGCTGTTCATCGATGGCCGCAACGCGCTCGAGCGGGCGACGTTCGACACGGCCGGCGTCGCCTACGTGGGGATCGGCCGCTGAACGACGGGCCGGAGCACCACGCCATCGAACGCCGCCCGGATGCCGAATCCGCCGAGGAGCTGCCCCGCGTCGGACTGGCGGCCGGGCGGGGTGTGTGGGTGGTGCTGCCCACCTACAACGAGATCGAGAACCTGGAGGGCGTGCTGGCGGCGATCCTCGAAGCGCTGACCCAGGCGCACGTGCTGGTCGTCGACGACGGCTCCCCGGATGGAACCGGGCAGCTGGCGGACACCATCGCTGCCCGTGAGCCTCGTGTTGCGGTCCTCCACCGCTCCGCCAAGGAGGGCCTGGGACCGGCCTACCGCGCGGGCTTCCGCTGGGTGCTCGATCGTCCCGAGACGCAGGCGGTGGTGCAGATGGACGCGGACTTCTCACACGACCCGCGGGACCTTCCGCGGCTGCTGGCGCCGCTGATGGCCGGTGCGGACCTGGCGCTCGGTTCGCGCTACGTGCCTGGCGGCGGAACCGCCGGCTGGCCTTGGTACCGCCGGCTGATCAGCCGCGGTGGCACGACCTTCGCGCGCACGGTCCTGCTGCTCCCGTACCGCGACCTGACGGGCGGATTCAAGGCCTGGCGTCGTGAGCTGCTCGATTCCATCCGGCTGCGGGACATGGGCGTGAACGGATACGGCTTCCAGATCGAGACGACCTGGTGGGCTCACCGTCGCGGTGCGCGCATCGTCCAGGTGCCGATCATCTTCCGCGAGCGCACCGCTGGACGGTCCAAGATGACCGGCGGGATCGTTCGCGAGGCGATGCTGCGCGTGCTCGCCCTGCGCTGGGAGACGATGCCGTTCGTCGGTACCGGCGAGCGCCAGGGCTGAGGACTGCCGCGGGAGCCGCGCTGTGTTGGCGCCCCATCGGGCCATCGGGTAGCATGCTGCAGCCCTCGGACGACCCTCTCTCCCGCCCTGCGGAGATCCTCGCGCATGTCCTTTCGCAACCGCCCGACCCTCGACCGCAAGCATCGGCCGCGCTGGCAGGACGAGCTCCGTAGCCAGCAGCTGATCGTCGCCGGGTTCGCCGTGGCGATTGCCATCGCGATCGGCATCTTCGGCGCGACCACGTGGAGCTCCTACTACGACAACCACCTTCGCGAGGTGGCGTACGTAGGTGGGCTCTCGTTTGACCGCGATGCGCTTGCGAAGCGAACCGGGATCATCAGCGCCGAGCTGAATGCGAAAGGGACCGACCTCGCGGGGTCGGAGGGTGGTGTCCGCACCAGCGAAGTGCAGCAGCAGCTCGGAGTCATCCAGCAGACGTTGCAATCGGTCGACTCGACCGCCAGCGACTCGCTCACCACCGGCGCCTTCATGCGGGCCGAGAGTGGCAGTCTCGGCATCAGCGTCGGCGACGATGCGCTCAACAAGGAGATCGCCAACCGCAGCACTCTTCCCTTCCGGCTGCAGCTGTCGATCATCACCGTCAATGCCCTGCCCTCCGCCGCGGGTGCGACGGCCAAGCCGACCGACGCGCAGTGGGCGGCCGCAGAGAAACAGGCCAAGGCGCTGCTGGCGCAGGTGAAGGGAGGCAAGGACTTCGCGACCCTCGCCAAGGAGAAGAGCGCGGACCAGGCCACCAAGGCGCTGAGCGGACTGGTGGGCTGGGTCGAAGACGGAGACCCGACCTACGGCCCGTTCTTCACCGCCGCCAAGAACGCGAAGGCCGGCGACGTGGTGGGACCGGTCAAGGGCGACGTGGGCTACGTGCTCGTGAAGGTCGACAAGGTGCGCAAGGCCGAGACGGATGCGTTGCTCAAGACGCTCCTCTCATCGGTCCACGCCAGTGACGCCGACTACCGCGAGTACATCCGCGACGAGCTCCTCAAGGACGCTTATCAGACCTACTTCGGGGACAAGGTGCTCTCCAAGTACATGCCGCAGCGCCACGTGGCACAGATCCAGATCCAGGCCGACGCAGGAGGCGCCCTTCCCATGGAGCGCGTCCGCCACATCCTCGTCCAGCCCCTGCCGGGAGCGTCCGCCCAGACCACGGCCACCCAGGCCCAGTGGGCTGCGGCGCTCGACAAGGCCAAGGCGGTGCGGGTCGCGCTGCTGAAACCCGGTGCCAGCTGGAAGACGCTCGCCAAGGCGGACAGCGACGATCCGGGATCCCGGGACTACGGAGGTGACCTGGGCTGGTTCGAGCCGTCCAGCGCCAACGTGGTGGCGGAGTTCAAGACCGCGATCCAGCGGCTGCGGTTGAACGAGATCAGCGAGCCGGTCAAGACCCAGTTCGGCTACCACGTGATCCAGGTCTTCGAGCAGCGCAGCAGCGCCCGGGCGCAGGCCGACAGCATCGAGGCCGGGCTGAAGAAGGATCCCGGCTCGTTCGCGAAGGTGGCGGCGCGCGAGAGCGCGGACCATCAGACGGCCGCCAAGGCCGGGGACATCGGCTGGGTGGCCCCCTACGAGAAGAGCCAGGACCTCGAGGAGGCGATCTTCGGTCTCAGCGCGGTTGGCCAGATCAGCGCACCGGTGCGTGACACTGACGGAGCCACCTACATCTTCAAGCTGCTCGAGACCGCACCGTACCGCTATCTGGATGCCGATCGCCTGACGACCCTCAAGTCGGAGGGCTACGCGCGCTGGCGCGACAAGCTGAAGGCCGATCTCGGCTTCTGGATCGACCCCGCCTACCTGTCCACCGCGGGCGCCAACGGCTGAGGTGCGGTTGCGCGTGCCCGCCCCCGCGCTCGACGACCTCCTGGCGGCGGCCGGCGTCGATCCCCGGACCGGAGTCCAGGTCGTCGCCGCCGATCGCCTTGCCTCGATCCCCTTCGATCCCGGCCTTCCGCTGATCCTGCTTCGCCCGACCGCCGACCACGCGGCCGGCGAGCTCGGGGGCCCGGTGTCCTCCGGCGATTCCGAGCCGGCCACCGTCCTGGCGGGACGCCACCGCGAGCGGGGCACGGCCAGACTGCTCGCACGCCTCTATCCGGGAGGCCACCCCGCACGCCGCATCCTCGACGGGAGCGAAACACCCGTCGAGGCGTTGACCGATGCTGCGCTGGCCGCCGACGACTGGTACGTGCCACCTCTCCAGGCCGTGGAGAATCTGGGCTCGCCGCACGGCATGGCAGCGATCTCGGCACGACTGCGAGCCCCGGACGGCTGTCCGTGGGACCGCAAGCAGACGCACGCGAGCCTGCGGCCCTTCGTCCTCGAGGAGGCCTACGAGACGGTCGATGCCATCGAGCGCGGGGGAGCGGCGGACCTCGCCGAGGAGCTCGGCGATCTCTTCCTGCAGGTCGTGCTGCACGCGCAGCTGGCGGCGGAGGAGGGCAGCTTCGACCTGATCGACGTCTACCGCACCCTGGGCGCCAAGATCGTGCGGCGCCATCCGCACGTCTTCGGCGACGTGGAGGCCAACAGCGCCGAGCAGGTGCTTCGCAACTGGGAGACCATCAAGGCCAGAGAGCGGTCCGATGCCGGCCGCGAGCCGTCCGCGTTTGCCGGCATCGCCAGGGCGCTGCCTGCCCTGCCCGCCAGCCGCGAGATCCAGGAGCGCGCCAGCTCCATGGGGTGGGACTGGGAGGCCATCGAGGGCGTCTGGGAGAAGGTTCGCGAGGAGCTCGGCGAGCTCCATGCGGAGGGCGAGGCCGCCGGCGACGAGGGGCGTGATGCACGGCTGCACGAGCTGGGCGACCTGCTCTTCGCGGTGGTCAACCTGGCGCGCTGGATGAAGCTCGACCCAGAGGAGGCGCTGCGCTCCGCCAACCGACGCTGGATCGAGCGCTACGCTCGCGTCGAGGCGCTGGCGACCAGCCGCGGACTCGACCTCGCCGAGCTTGACCTCGCGGGCAAGGACGAGCTGTGGGATGCAGTCAAGCACGGGGAGCAGGATTGACCACCGGCGCAGCCCGCCGGCCGCCCCATGTTCGGCGGGTCGCAATTGTCGTTCACGCCTCGATTCCCGCCGATCCGCGAATCCGCCGCCAGGCTGATGCCCTGCTGGCCGCCGGCTACGAGGTGGACGTCTTTGCGTTGCGTGAGGCGGGACAGGCGGCCGAGGAGTCCGTCAACGGGCTACGGATCCTGCGTCTCCCGGTGCGTCGACGCTTCGCGAGCTTCGCCGGGCACCTGGCCGAGTACCTCGCCTTCACCGGGGCCGCGGCTCTGCGTCTCAGTCGCGAGCACCGACGCCGCCGATACGCGGTGGTCCAGGTCGCGACCCTGCCGGACTTCCTCGCCTTCGCCGCGGCGGCACTCAAGCTGGCAGGCGTGCCCCTGCTCCTCGACCTCCACGAGGACATGCCCGCCTTCTTCGACGATCGCTTCCGCTCCCCCGGCCTGCGCCCGCTGCGCCCGCTCATCGGCGGCCTGACCCGAGCGTCGGCGGCGATGGCTGACGCGATCCTGACCGTCCATGAGCCGCTGCGGCAGCTCTCGCTGGCGCGCGGCGTGCCGCCGGAGAAAGTCACCGTCGTCATGAACAGCGCCGACGATCGGGTGTTCGACCCGGCGCGGCATGCTCGGCGCCCGTTCCTGGAAGATGGCGAGCTGCGCCTCATTCATCACTCGAGCCTGCAGCGCATCTATGGGCTGCCAGTGGCCGTCGACGCGGTTGCGAGGTTGCGAAGCGATGTGGAGGCCCGGCTCGACGTGTACGGCGACGGTCCGTATCGGTCTCCGGTCGAAGCCGAGGTCGCCCGGCTGGGCATTGACGACGTCGTGACGCTCCACGGCCGGGTCCCGATGGAGCAGTTGCCAGGCCTGCTGGCAGGCTCGGACCTGGCGCTCGTCCCCTCGTTGCCGGAGCCGTACATGCAGTATTCGCTGTCGACCAAGCTGCTCGAGGCGGTGGCCATGGGGATCCCCGTCATCGCCAGCGACCTGGCGACCTTCCGCTCCCATTTCAGCGACACCGCCATCCGCTACGTCCCCGGCGGCGACGCGCAGGCGCTGGCAGCCGCCATCCGCGAGCTGGCCGCCGATCCGGACCGTGCGGGACGCCAGGCGGCCGAGGCACGGCGCCAGGCCGAGCCATACGCCTGGGCGATCCAGGCAGGCCGCTATCTCGAGGTCATCGACCGACTGGCGGATCGTTCCAGCCGGTAGGGGTCCTTTTTGGCCATGTGACCGGGCGGCGGGGCCCGATAGGGTTGGCCGGCGGGCGAGTCCATGACCATCAAATCCAGGGGAGAGCCATCCGTGCCGCGCGTCATCCCGAACCTCGTTGATCGCCGAACCACCCTCGCCGTAGCCGCCGCCACGGTGGCGCTGCTGCTCGGCATGGTCGCTGGTCCAGCGCTCGCGGTCGGTGGCAGCGAGTTTGTGTCGCTGACCAACGTGAAGCGCGCCTCGGTCGGCCTGGGGCCGGTCAGCCTCTCCGCGCCGGTCGACCAGATCGCCGTCGAGCGCGGCAACCAGATGGCCAAGGCCGACGTGCTGGCCCACGATCTTGTGTACGTCACCACACGACTCGGCCAGCTGGGGGTGTGCTGGACTGCCGTGGGCGAGATCATCGCCTGGGAGAA
>VBJP01000041.1 GCA_005880165.1 Chloroflexota bacterium
CCGGATCGCTGGGACTCCTCGTCTGGCGCCTGCCGGGCCTGGTCGGCAGTGAGCGACCCGCCGCGCCGGTGAGCCGCGAATCCGCCTTCCTCCTCAACAACGTCCTCTTCCTGGGCATCACCTTCGCGGTCCTGTTCGGGACGCTCTACCCGCTGGCCGTGGAGGCCTTGTCCGGAGATACCGTCAGCGTCGGCGCCCCGTGGTACGACCGAGTCAACGCTCCGCTCTTCCTGCTCCTGCTCTTCCTGATGGGCGTGGGTCCCGCCCTGCCGTGGGGCGCCGCGAGCTGGCGATCCGTTCGGGATCGGCTTGGCGTGCCGGTGATCGCAGGGGTGGCGGGTGTGATCGCCGCGCTGGCGCTCGGCGTTCGCGGCGCCGCGCCGGTGGCGACCATCGGATTCGCGCTCTTCGTCGTCACCATCCTGGGTGACGAGGTGATCCGGGGCGCCCGCTCACGCGTCCGGACGCGAGGAGAAGCCGCACCCCTCGCCGCATGGCGACTCGCCACCCGAAATCGGCGACGATATGGCGGCTACCTCGTCCACGCGGGCATCTGCATTATGGCGGTGGCCATCGCGGTGAGCGCCACCCAGGGCGAGGACGCGACGGCCACGCTCCGGCCGGGCCAGGCGATGCAGGTCGCTGGATACACCCTCACCTACCAGCGGCTCGTCCAGGGGCCGCTCCGCGACGACCCCCGCGTATCGGAGACACGCGCGGAGCTGAGCGTCGCCGGGCGCCAATCGGGCACGCTGGCCACCGCACTCCGCAATTACCCGAGCTCGACCACGCCCATCGCCACCCCATCGGTCCAGACCAGCCTGGGCGAGGACCTGTACGTCACGCTCCTGAGCTTCGACCCCGTGACCAGCGCAGCCACGCTGCACGTCTTCGTCAACCCGCTCGTCGTCTGGATCTGGCTGGGCGGCGGCGTGGTGGGCGTGGGTGCCCTGTTCGCCATCTGGCCTGACCGACGGCGTGTGCCGGTGGCGGCAGCAGTGCCCGTGGCTCTTGGTGCAGTCATGCCTCAGATTCGTGAGCCGATGCCGGACTCCGCGGCGCCATCGGTCCAGGTGGAGGAGGCATGATCGTGCGGGCTCTTCGCTGGCTGCTCGTGCCGATCTTCGTCGTCCCGGTCGTGCTGCTCCTGCTCCACGGCTTCGGCCGAGACCCACAGGCGATCCCGTCGCGCCTCATTGGCAAGGCGATGCCGACCTTCAGCCTGGTCACCCTGGATGGTCGGACGATGACGTCCACCGAGCTTCGCGGGAAGCCGGTGCTCGTCAACTTCTGGGCGAGCTGGTGCATCCCCGCCTGCGTGGAGGAGCACGCGGCGCTGCTCGAGGCCGCGCGCCACTACGGAAGCTCCCTGCAGATCGTGGGCGTTCTCTACCAGGACTCTCCGAGCGCAGCTCGCAGCTTCGACGCCCGATACGGTGAGCCCAGCTGGCCAACGCTGATAGACCCGTCCGGAGAGCTTGCGCTCGACTTCGGAGTCACCGGTCCACCGGAGTCGTACTTCATCGACGGCCAGGGAATCGTGCGCTTCAAGCAGTTCGGGCCGCTCACGCAGGCCGTGATCGCCGACCAGGTGGGCCGCCTGCTGAGCGCGGCTGCCGGTGGCCGTGGGTGAGCCTGGACCGATGATTAGGACGTACGCCTACCCGATTGCCCTCGCCGCCCTCCTTGCGCTGGGCGGGCTGGTGGCGGTCACGGTGCTGCGTCCGGGAATCCCAGCCGGCCGGGCGGAGCTCGCCCACCGGATCGCCGCAGATCTGCGTTGTCCAGATTGCCAGGGCCTTTCGGTGGCGGACTCGACCTCGCCTTCGGCGCTGGAGATTCGCCGCCAGATCGACGCGCAGCTGAGCGCTGGACGCTCGCCGGACGAGGTCCGGCAGAGCGTCGTGGATCGATACGGCGAGTGGATCCTTCTCAGCCCCACCGCTCTCATCGCCTGGCTGCTGCCGGCGGCGGTACTGCTGGCGGCCGTCGGGGTCCTCGCCCTTTGGATCTGGCGCGGTCCCGCGCCAGCGGTCCCGGTCGCCGGGCCCGCCGTGACGGAGCGGGATCGCGCCCGAGCCCGCGAGGAGGCGGAGGCGCTGGATGGCTGACATCGGCCAGCTCCTCATCCTGCTCGTCGTGCTGGTTGGCGCCGGTGCCGTCGTGGCGGCGCCGCTGCTTCGGCCTGCCGGGGAAGCAGCCGACCCTTCGCCCACCCGGGACGACCTTGCGAGCCTCGCGCTCCGACACCGGATCGCGGTCGAGTCCCTGCGCGACGTCGAGGCGGACCGGCGTGCTGGCTCGCTCGACGCCGAGGCCTACGCGGGGGCGCGAATCGAGGCGGAGGAGCGCGCTGCGCAGACCCTGGCGGCGATGGAGGCGGCCCGGGTTGAGACTGGCGGCGAGCTGCGAGAAGCACCCCAGCGCACGGGCGGCACGCGACGAGTAGCAGGGACGGTTGGCGTGGCGCTCCTGGCCCTGATCGTGGTCGGCTCCCTCCTGCCAGCGCCGCTGACGCTGGCCAACGGCACCGTGGTCAACGCCCAGCTCGCCGCGCAGCAGCGTGCCGAGCAAGTGCGCCAGGACGCGATCCGCAAGCTCGAGAAGACGCTCGTCGCCAAGCCGGAGGCGGCTGGCTTGGTCCAGCTCGCGGACCTCTACCTGCAGGGCGGAACTGCCGACGACTTCCAGCACGCGGCGAATCTCCTGCTGCTGGCGCTCCGACTGGATCCGAAGCAGTCCGATGCCTATCGGCTCCTGATTACCGCCTACATCCAGACCGGCGACTATAAGGATGCGACCGCCGCCACCGACGCCTACGCCCGGATTGCGCCGACCTCGCCGGACATCCCCTTCTTCCGCGGCCTGATCGCCTACCAGGGCACGGGCGATCGCTCGGCGGCCGTACGCTGGTTCGACGCCTTCCTGAAGGCCGCGCCGGACGACCCACGCACGGTCATGGTTCGTTCGCTGCGTGCCGAGGCCGCAGGACAGCTCCCGAGCGGCTCGACGGGCAGCCCTGCGCCCAGTCCGGGTTCCTAGTCTGACGCGATCTCGCCCTCGGCGGTCGTTGGGTCAGCGGCGACGATGCGCTCCAGGGTGCGTCGCAGCTGCTCGAGCTCGTCAGGTGGGATGCGGTCGAGGAAGTATTCGCACACCCCGCGGAGGTGGACGGGCGTCGCGGCCCGCAGTCGACCGATGCCCGCTTCGGTGACAGTCGCCCAGTAACCCCTCCGATCGGTGGCGCACGTCTGCCGATCGACCAGCCCGGCCGCCTCGAGACGATCGACAAGCCGGGTCGCTCCGCTGCGCGAGAGCGCCAGCCGGTTGGCCAGCTCGCTCATTCGGAGCCGGCGGCCATCGGCGACAGCCAGCTGGTAGAGGAGGTCGTAGTCGGCCAGCGAGAGGTCCTGCTCAGCCTCCAGCTCGTGCTCGAGCTCGCGAGTCACGCGGGCGTGGGCCTGCAGGAAGGTGCTCCACGTCGCCAGCCTAGCGTCGTGCGCGTCGCGGGTAGCCTGCGGAGCCTCTGACCTCATGCCTTCTCAGTCTTGCATAGGCTCGGCCGTCGCGCGACGAGTGGCCTGGGCGTCAGCGCTGCTCGTCGGCGACGGCCAGGACGAGCTCGGCGATCTCCTCCGCCACGTCGTACCGGCGGCTGTCGAGGAACTCGCGCTTGCCCTTAGTGTTCTTGTGCCACAGCTCCACGATGACCGCGGAAGGAAACTCCTCGGCCTCGACCACGAGCACCTCGGCAGGGCCGTGCGCTCTGTGCTTCTTTCCCTTCGGCAATGGACTGTCCTCCGTTGTGAGCGCCACGCGGTGCAGCGCGGGATGGACCGATGGTCAGGCGGCCGGGATGTCGATCCAGAAGGTGCTGCCCTGCCCCTCCTCGCTCTCGACCCCCACCGTGCCGTGATGCGCCTGGGCAATATGTCGCACGATCGCAAGCCCGAGCCCTGCGCTCCCGGTCCTGAGCTCCGAGCCGATGGTTGGGGATGTCCGCGCGCGGGACCGATCCACCTTGTAGAAGCGTTCGAAGATCCGCGGCACATGGCCGGCAGGAATCCCGATTCCCTCATCGCGCACGTGGAACCGGACCTGGCCAGGCCGAGCTTCCCAGCCAATGCGGACGGTACCTTCCGGATGGCTGAACTTGATGGCGTTGTGGACCAGGTTGACGAGCGCCTGCTCGACGCGGGTCGGATCGGCTGAGGCGCGCGTTGTCGAATCGGCGCCGCCCGGGCCTGGGACGTTCTCGAGGCTAATGCGGCTGCGCTCCGCCAGCGGGCGCATCCGCTCGAACACCAATGAGACGATCTGCTCCGGTGGCGTCGGCTCGATCCGCAGCTCGACCTCTCCGGACTCGATCATCGAAAGCTCGAGGAGCTCGTCGACGAGCTGAGCCAGGTGATCCACTTCACGCTCGATCTGACCAGCGAAGTCGCGCGCCGTGACCAGGTCGTCGACCGCACCGCCAGAGAGCGTCTCTGCGATCAGCTTGATCGAGGAGAGCGGGGTCCGGAGCTCATGGCTGATGTTGGCGATGAAGTCGCGCCGTACCTGCTCCACGCGACGCAAATTCGTCACGTCGTGGAGCACGAGCAGAAGACCTTCGGCACGGAGTGGCAGAGCATCCACCTGGTAGGCCCCGCTCCCGAGGTGGCCGAGCCTCACTTCACCCTGTCGTGGTGTTCGCCGCTCGAGAGCCTCGCGCGCCACGCCGTCCAGCGCCACCGACCCGAATGCCGCGATGAGGCTCATGCCGGCCAGGTTGCCGGTTGGCCGTTCCGCGAGCCGCGCGGCCGTCGAGCCGGCCCTGGTGATCCGCAGGCGCAAATCGGTGAGGACCAGGAAGTCGCTGCCGGTTCCTCGCAGCAGCGCTTCGAGGACCGCCCCCGCCTCGTCTGTCGATGCGGGTTGGGGCCTGGGGCGGCGCCCCGAATCGTCGACGCGTGAGGGCTCGGGTCGAACGGTCATGCCGCACCTGGCGGGGCGAAGGCATAGCCCACGCCCCGCACGGTCCTGAAGTAGTTGTGGCCGCCGACCGCGCGCAGCTTGGAGCGCAGCCAGCTGACGTGAACGTCCACGGTCCTTCCGTCGCCCACGTAGTCATAGCCCCAGATCCGCGTCAGCAGCTGGTCACGCGTGAAGATGCGGCCCGGATGGTCGGCCAGGTACGCGAGCAGCTCGAACTCCTTGGTGGTGACGTGCACCGAGCTGCCGGCGATTCGCAGTTCATGTCGATCCCGGTCGATCTCAATTGGTCCCACTTTCAGCGGCGCGACGGCACCCCCGGCTTCTGGTGCATGCCGGCGATCTCGGCGCAACACCGCCTCGATGCGTGCCAGCAGCTCGGGTCGTGAGAACGGCTTGGCGACGTAGTCGTCGGCGCCGACCTTGAGGCCGACCACACGATCGATCTCTTCGCCCTTGGCAGAGAGGATGATGACCGGCGTGTCGATGCCCTCGCGACGCAGCGTGCGGAGCACCTCGACGCCGCTCATGCCCGGCAGCATTACATCGAGGAGAATCAGGTCCAGCCGCTGGGCCCGCGCGATCGCGAGGGCGTTCTCGCCATCGGCGGCGGTCACCGGTTCGTATCCCTCGCGGGACAGGTTGAAGACCAGCGCCTGACGCAGCGTGCGGTCATCCTCGACCACCAGGAGCTTGCGACGCATGGCGACCATCGGCTAGGTGTTGAGATCCTCGACCTTGCCGGTGGCCAGGTAGACGACGTCCTCTCCGATGTTGGTCACGCGGTCCCCGAGGCGCTCCAGGTGGTGCGCCGCGAACAGCTGGTGGGTGGCCTGTCGTGCTCGATCCGGGCTCTTCTCCATGAGCGCGACTGCGGCCTCGTAGACCTCCGAGTAGAGGTGGTCGATCTCGTCGTCGCGAGCGCAGACCGCGCGGGCCTCATCCTCGGAGATGTCCACCAGGGCGCGCATCGCCGCGCGCAGCTGCTCGCGACAGATCTGAGCCATGCGCGGGATCTGGGGGAAGATGGGCGTCTCCGGCTCGGATGCCATCTGCTGCGCGAGCTTCGCGATGTTCACCGCGTAGTCGCCCATCCGTTCCAGCTCTGCGGCTGCGTGATGCAGCCCGAGCAGGATCCGGACGTCACGGGCCATCGGCTGCTGCGTGGCAATCATGGTCGTGATCTCCGCGTTCACCCGACGCTGGAGCTCGTTCGTCTCGGCATCCTCCCAGCGCACCTTGTCGGCCAGGTCGACGTCCCGGTCCACCAGCGCCCGTTCGGCGCGCTCGAGCGCGTCCACGACCCGCCCGCCGAGACGCAGCACGTCGTCGCGCAGCGCGTCGAGCTCATCGTCGAACGTTGCCCGCAGCGAGCGTCTGGCCGGGCTCTGCTCGGCCGGAAACGGCGTCACGGTCTCGTGCCCCATCAGCCGAACCGCCCCGTGATGTAGTCCTCGGTGAGCTTGTTGCGGGGATTCGTGAACATCTCGGCCGTGGGACCGCTCTCCACGAGGTACCCGGCCCGCTCGTCGTCCATGCTCATGAAGACGGTCTGGTCGGAGACCCGGGCCGCCTGCTGCATGTTGTGGGTGACGATGACGATGGCGTACTGCTGCGCCAGCTCGCGGGCCAGCTGCTCGATCTGCAGGGTGGCGATCGGGTCAAGCGCCGAGCACGGCTCGTCCATGAGGATCACCTCGGGGTTCACGGCGAGCGCCCGCGCGATGCACAGCCGCTGCTGCTGGCCGCCTGAGAGCGACGCACCCGACTGTCCGAGGCTGTCCTTGACTTCGTCCCAGAGGGCTGCGCGCCGCAGGCAGCGCTCCACAAGCTCGTCGGTCTGCTGGCGGTTCTTGACCAGCCCGTTGAAGCGCGCCGCCGCGGCGACGTTGTCGTAGATCGACATGGTTGGGAACGGGTTCGGCTGCTGGAAGACCATCCCGATCGTCCGCCGCACCGCCGCCGGCTCGATGTCGCGTTCGTAGAGGTTGATCCCGTGGAAGAGCACCTCGCCCTCCACCCGTGCCCCCGGGACCACCTCCAGCATGCGGTTCAGGGCGCGGAGGACGGTCGACTTGCCGCTGCCGGATGGACCGATGATGGCCGTCACCGCGTGCTGGCTGGCGTCGAAGGTCACATCCCGCACCGCCAGCTTGGTCCCGTAATGGGCCGTCAGGTGTCGAACTGCGATCGCGGCATCCGGTCTCCGATGGACGCTCGAAGCCTCCGCGGCGCGCTCCGCCAGCGCCTCGGGCGCAGGCTGCGCGATCCGGATCGGGACAAGCTCGGTGTCGGCGGTCATCTCCGATTCCTTCACGTCAGCCGTGCGTGCCAGAAGTCAGAGTTCTGCGTCCGAGCCAGCGGCCCAGGATGTTGAAGATGAGCACGATGGCCACCAGTGTGAGGGCTGCAGCCCAGGCGCGCTGGCGGGCCGCCGGGAACCCGATGTTCAGCGCGTTTTGGAACATGTACAACGGCAGCGCCGACATCGGCCGCGTCGGATCGGTCACGACGAAGTTGCTGCCGAGCGTGGTGAACAGGAGCGGCGCGCTCTCGCCCACGGCGCGGGACACCGCCAGCACGATGCCGGTCATGATTCCCGCCGCGACCGTCGGGATGTAGACCCACCCGATCGCCCGCCAGCGGGGCATGGCAAGGGCCATGGTCCCCTCCCGTAGCCGTCGCGGGACGATCTTGAACATCTCCTCGCTGGTGCGGGCGATGATCGGCAGCATGATGAGCGCCAATGCCACCGAACCGGCCAAGCCAGAGTAGTGGCCCATCCTGATCACGACCAACGAGTAGACGAACAGGCCGATCACGATCGACGGGATGCCGGCCACCAGGTCGACCGCGGCACGGACCACAACCGCCGCACGGCTCTCCCGATACTCGATCACGTACAGCGCCACGGCCATGCCGACGGGGCCCGCGATGGCCAGGGCGATGCCGGTCATCTCGAGCGTGCCGATGATCGC
>VBJP01000024.1 GCA_005880165.1 Chloroflexota bacterium
TGCTGACGGCGTTGCAGCTCCTCGAGCAGCCGATCGAACCAGCTGGACATCTGGCGCGAATCCTAGACGGAATGCGGAATGAGGCCGCCAGCCATGTCAGCCGGATGGCAACTCCGAACCAAGCAGCCGGCGCAGCCAGAGCGCCCACCAAGGCACCAGCACCAGCAGGATGACCAGGGAGGGAACGCCTGTGACGATCCCCGGATCCACCCTCCAGCCCAACGCGTCAGCCAGCGGCGGGAATCCGAGCGTGGCAACG
Source organism: Chloroflexota bacterium (assembly GCA_005880165.1). Lineage (GTDB taxonomy): Bacteria > Chloroflexota > Limnocylindria > QHBO01 > QHBO01 > CF-82. The sequence continues at coordinate 260 of VBJP01000024.1, forward strand.
GCCACGAGGAGCATCAGTGAGCCGAGCGCCACCGAGAGACGCAGCCAGCCGGCCGGGGCGGCAAGCGAGCCGCGACCCAAGGCGGCAACCAACAGCAGGCCGATCGCGAACGCGACCAGTGTCCCGGCAATACTCCAGGTCTGGATCGATGACACCAGGTCCAGCACCTCCCCGCGGGCGATAACCTGGGGATCGGCGAACTCGCATTGACAATAGGTCGCGTTGGAGGTGACGGCCAGGCCGCCGGCGTATTCGACCTGACCGATGACGCCAATCACCCCGCCCAGTCCAAAGGCACCAACCGCCAGCGACCCGCGCGGGTCATGTCCGTCGAGCAGGCGCCGGACGACTGGGCCCAGCGCCCCCAGCGCCGCGAAGCTGACGCTGGCAACCAGCACGTTCAGCAGCGCGATCGGGAAGTGTTGCGACTCGTACTCCAGGATCGCGATCAGACGGTCCGGCAAGCGCGTCGCATCGGGCAGGTCGGGAGGCTTGACAAAGACGTGCAGATTGTCGAGCAGGAGGATGAGCGCGGTGACCGCGAAGGCGATGGCCCCTGTCGTCGCCAGCAAGCGGCCCCACGTGCGCCATGCAGGGGTCAGCTCCGCGCCAGAGGCAGGCGCCATCGGTTCAGCGGGCTCCATCAGCCCATGCCTATTCCCACTCGATGGTGGCGGGCGGCTTGGAGCTGACGTCGTAGACCACCCGGTTCACGCCGGGCACCTCGTTCACGATGCGGCTGCTGATCCGTGCCAGCACCTCGTAGGGCAGGCGCGCCCAGTCCGCGGTCATTCCATCATCGGATGTGACTGCCCGAACGGCGACCACGTTGGCGTACGTTCGGCCGTCGCCCATCACCCCCACGCTGCGCACCGGCGTGAGGATTGCGAACGACTGCCACAGGGACCGATACAGGCCGGCCGCCTTGATCTCGTCGATCACGATCCAGTCCGCCTCGCGAAGCGTTGCGAGCCGCTCGGCGGTCACCTCGCCGATGATCCGGATCGCCAGGCCCGGCCCGGGGAACGGCTGGCGGAGGACCATCGCCTCCGGCAGGCCCAGCTCGGTGCCGACCGCGCGAACCTCGTCCTTGAACAGGTAGCGCAGCGGCTCGATCAGCCGGAACCGCAGGTCGGCGGGCAGGCCACCCACGTTGTGATGGGTCTTGATCTTCACCGCCGCCTTCGTCTCGGCCGTCTTGGACTCGATGACGTCGGGGTAGAGCGTTCCCTGGGTCAGGAAGTCGATCTCCCCCAGCTTGCCGGCCTCTTCCTCAAAGACCCGGATGAACTCGTCGCCGATGATGCGCCGCTTCTCCTCCGGATCCTCGATGCCCTGCAGCCGGCGCAGGAATCGGTCCCGGGCATCGACCATCACCAGGCGCATCCCCAGGTTCTGCTCGAAGGTGGCGCGCAGCAGCTCCGACTCGCGCTTGCGCATCAGCCCGTGGTCGACATAGATGCAGGTCAGCTGGTCGCCGACCGCGCGATGGACCAGGGTGGCCGCCACCGCGGAGTCGACGCCGCCCGAAAGCGCGCAGATCACGCGTCCGGAGCCGATCCTGCTACGCACCTCGGCCACGCTTGATTCGACGAATCCGGCGGGTGTCCAGGTCGGACGGGCGCCCGCGATGCCAACCACGAAGTTGCGCAGGATCTCCCTGCCTCGCGGGGTGTGGACGACTTCGGGATGGAATTGGATCCCGTACAGGCGCCGCTCTGGGTCCGCCAGTCCGGCAAAGGGGGTGGAATCGGTCTGGGCCGTCGGGTGAAAGCCATCGGGCGGTCGCACGATCGAGTCGCCGTGGCTCATCCAGACCGGCTGCTCGCGGTCGATTCCCCGGAAGAGGCCGTCCTTGCGGGTGATTGTCACCGAGGCGGGACCGTACTCGCGGTGCGTGGCCGGCACGACGTCCCCGCCCAGGTCGTGGGCCATCAGCTGCAGGCCATAGCAGATGCCCAGCACCGGGACCTTCCCCGACCAGATTGCCGGATCGGCCCTCGGTGCTCCTTCGTCATAGACCGATGCCGGGCCACCGGACAGGATCAGCGCCTTCGGCCTGCGCCTGGCGATCTCCGCCCACGGCGTGTCGTGCGGAAGCAGCTCGGAGTAGACGTTCAGCTCGCGGACCCGGCGCGCGATGAGCTGTGCGTACTGGCTGCCGAAGTCGAGGACCACCACCGTGTCGGGCTCTGGCTCGATCGCGTCCGGGGTCCGCTCGGCTGGTGGCACGTGCAGCGCCGTTTCCAGGTACGCCTCGACCTCGGCGTCATCTGGGGCCAGCACGCGATGACCGGCGTTGGCGAGCTCGCCGTGAACCGTGCGCCCGCGCTGCTCGCCACGCGGGCGCCGATCGTGGCTGGTTGGCTGCTCGTCGGTCGTCTGGCTCAATCGCATCGCCGGTGCAGGTGGGTGGCAGCCAGTCTAGCGACGGGCCGGGGGACCTTGCTAGGGTAACGGCACTCATGACGGTTCAGACGCCGGGAGACTCGCGCATCGTCGAGCTGCAACCGAAGCCGACGGTCGCGGTGCGCGTCCAGCATCCCTTTGCGGACCTCGATCTTGGTGCGCTCTTCGACCGCCACCTGCCGAACGTTGCCGATCGCCTGGCCGACCTGGGCGGGACGCCTGCCGGTCCACCGTACGGTCGGTACCACGAGTTCGGGCCTGAGCGAGCCGACGTCGAGATCGGCATTCCGGTCGTCGCGCCGGTCGCCAACCTGCGGCCGCTCGCCGAGTGCGAGCCCGGCGAGATGGGGGCCTCGGAGCTGCCTGGTGGACGTGCCGCGCTGACCGTGCATGAGGGGAGCTATGACGGGCTGAAGGACACCTACGCGCGGCTTCGGGATTGGATCCATGCGCAGGGTCTCCGGGACGGCGCGGGGCCGTGGGAGTCGTATGTCAACGATCCGTCAGAGGTCGATGATCCCGCTCAGCTGCGGACCGAGGTGGTCTGGCCGCTGGGCTAGCGCCGGCCAGCCCACCCCGCCGCGCTCAATCCGCCCATGAAGGGCCCTCACTCCCGCCCGGCGAGCTGCCAGGACTTGCCCTCGGTCGCGATGGACGGAGCGATCACCATCTCGACTTGGTGCATCTCGGCGATGGTGCGCGCGCCGAGGGCGGCCATCGACTGGCGCAGCGCGCCCACCAGGTTTTGCGTCCCGTGGCTGGTCGCCGACGGCCCGAAGAGGATCTGCTCGAGGGGCAACTGATCGCCGACCCGGATGCGCGTCCCGCGCGGAAGGGTTGGCGAGGGGGCAGCCATCCCCCAGTTGATGCCGCGACCGGGCGCTTCCAACGCGGCGGCGAAGGGTGAGCCGAGCATGACCGCGTCCGCGCCGGAGGCGATCGCCTTGGCGATGTCCCCGCCCGTCTTCATGCCGCCATCGGTCACGATCGGGACGTAGCGGCCCGTCTCCTGCGCAAATCGGTCCCTGGCTGCAGCCACTTCGAGGGTCGCGCTCACCTGGGGGACACCGATTCCCAGCACCTCCCTGGTGGTGCACGCTGCACCCGGGCCTACCCCGACCAGGACGGCCTCGGCGCCCTGGTGCATGAGCTGGTACGCGGCCGCGCCGCTCACCGTGTTGCCGACCAGCACCGGCATGCGCAGGCCCCCGGTCAGGTCGGCAAGCGACAGGACCCGCCCGGAGGTGGAGATGTGACGAGCGCTCGAGACCTGTGACTGGACGAGGAGCAGGTCGGCGCCCGCATCAGCAGCGAGCTCGGCGTGATGCCACGCCGAGGCAGGCGTGGTGGAGACGGCGGCGATTCCGCCGCGGCCCTTGATGCGCGTGATCAGCCCGCGGATCAGGTCGTCGCGCGGGAGCGTCTCGTAGGCCTCCGCCAACACCTTCGCGGCCTCATCGCCGGAGGCAGCGGATGCGACGCGCTCGATGATCGGCGATGGGTCGTCGAAGCGGGCGTACAGCCCTTCGAGGTTTACAAAAGCCAGCCCACCCGCCTGCGACATGCGCACGGCGAACTCGGGGTCGGAGACCGCGTCCATCGCCGCCGCCATGAATGGGATCTCGAGGCGGCGGCCGCCGATCTCGACGGCGAGATCCACCTCGGCCGGGTCGACAGTCACCTCGCCCGGTACGAGCGCCACCTCCTCGAAGCCGTACGCTCGCCGCAGGCGCCTATCGACCGCATCGCGGGTGGCGCGGGGCGCAATCGGTTGGCGGATCACCGCAGCCCTTTCGGCGCAGCTAGCAAAACGCCCGCGGGCGGCATCGACCGGCGCGGGCTTGAGGTATCGCCTTGCGAGGGGACCGCTCGAATCGGGTGCACCAGCATTCGGTACAGGCTGCGGCTTTGGCGGAGTATAGCCGAGCCCTCCGGCGAGGGGTCAGTCCGCCAGCGCGCAACCGGCGGCCCGGGCGTCGCTGGCGAGCTCCGCCAGCGGCTCATCCGACCCGGCGCTCTCCTGGAGGAGGCCGATCACGCGATCGACGCCGGCATCAGCGTAGTCGCGCAGCAGCTCCTCCCGCCCCGCCCCGGAGCGACGCCAGGCGTCGTCCTCCCAGAAGACATGAACCGAGACGCGCAGGTCGTCCGGGTCGCGTCCGATCTCCTCGCACCGAGAGCGGATGGTGGGCAGCGCCTCTCGCACCTCACGCGGCGACATCCCGTCGACGTTCAGCTCATCCGCGTGGCGCGCCGCCAGTCGCCAGGTCACGTTCGGTCCATTGCCGCCCACCATGATCGGTATCCGGGGCTGCTGCAGGCCCTTTGGCGGGTTGATCGCGTCCTTGACGTGGGCGTGTCGGCCCTCGAACGAGGCGTGCGTCGTGCGCCCGGGCTCGAGCATGGCGCCGATGACGCCGAGTCCGTCCGCGAGCGAGGCGAGCCGCTCGCGCGTGTCAGGGAAGCCGTAGCCGTAGGCCATCCACTCGTCGCGCTTCCAGCCCGCGCCGATGCCGAGCTCCATGCGACCACCGGCGATGACGTCCATGGTGGCGATCATCTTGGCCACCAGCGCCGGGTTCCGATATCCATTGCAAATCACGATGTGCCCCAGCCGGACGCGGTTGGTCACCGCGGCGAGCGCCGCGAGCGCCGTGAATGACTCGAACGTCAGCTCATCGGTGGGCTGCGGCACGGTGTGGAAGTGGTCGAACAGCCAGATCGACTCGAAGCCGAGCCGTTCGGCCTCCTTCGCCACCGCCACCGTCCGGGCCCAGGCGGCCGCGGGCTCCCAGCCGTCGTACTCCCCCGTCCATCCCTGCGGAACGACCACGCCAACCTTCACGCCCTACCTCCACGTGACGTAGAGGCGTGTCCGGGCCGGGCCGCAGGCTGTTGCAACGCCAGCCAAGGTCCGGTCCGGGCGCGCCTCTAGTCCCTCACGATCATCTGTTCGCGTGCCGGTCCGACCGAGACATGAGAGATCGGAACTCCGGCCAGCGACTCAATGCGCTCGATGTAGGCCCGCGCCGGAGCGGGCAGATCCGTCCATGAACGGGCCGAGGCCGTGTCGGTCTGCCAGCCGTCAAGCTCCTCGTAGATCGGCTCGAGCCGTCCATAGACCGATGCCGAGGCCGGTACCGTCTCCCAGCGCGCTTCGGTCGCCGGGTCGCGGTAGGCGACACACACCTGAATCCGCTCGAAGGCGTCGAGCACATCGAGCTTGGTGAGCGCGATGGACGAGTACCCGGCCAGGCGCACGCTGAAGCGCACCGCGACCGCGTCGTACCAGCCGCATCGTCGCGGCCGCCCCGTCGACGTGCCGTACTCCGCGCCCCGCTCGCGGAGGCTCGTGCCATGGCCGTCATCCAGCTCGGTCGGCAAGGGACCGGCGCCGACGGCGGTGGTGTAGGCCTTCGCGACCCCGATGACCTTGTCGATGCGAACGGCAGGCAGGCCGGCCCCCAGGCTCGCCCCTCCGGGAATGGGCGATGAGCTGGTGACGTAGGGATAGACGCCCCAGTCGAGATCGCGCATCGTGCCCAGCTGGCCTTCGAGCAGGATCGCCTCCCCCCGCTCGAGCGCCTCGTCCACGAGGGCCTGTCCGTCGACGACGTGTGGCGCAAGGCGCGCGGCGGCAGCCAGGTACTCGTCGGCGATGCGGTGTGAGTCGGTCGCCTCGCGAATCGGACCTGCCAGTTCGTCATCGGGTCCGCCCGCCTGATAGTAGGAGTCGACCAGCCGCCAGACGCGCCCGACGGCCACGCCGAGCCGTTCGCGGAACGCATCCGGCTCGAGCAGGTCGATCATCCGGAAGCCGCGCCGGGCGACCTTGTCGACGTAGGCCGGACCGATGCCGCGCGACGTTGTGCCAAGCCTGGCCGCTCCGCGTTCTCGCTCCTCCAGCTGATCGAGGAGCAGATGCCAGGGCATCACCAGGTGCGCCCGATCCGCGATGAACAGGTTCGAGCAGTTGAAGCCTGCCGCGGCCAGGTGGTCGAGCTCATCGAGGAGGGCCGGCGGATGGATCACCACCCCGTTGCCGAGCAGGTTGCGGGTGGACTTGTGGAAGATCCCGGACGGCACGAGGTGCAGCTTGAAGTGGCCATGCGGGTTAACCACGGTGTGCCCCGCGTTGTTGCCACCCCCGTAGCGGATCACCAGGCTCGCGTCCGCCGCGAGGAAGTCGACGACCCGGCCCTTGCCTTCATCGCCCCACTGGGCTCCTACGACGGCGAATACGGACACGGACCAGCGTGGACCTCAGACTGGGTTGGAGCTTCGTATCGTACCGCGCACCAACGGGAACGCCGCCTCGCGGCGGCGTTCAGCGATCCGGTTGCGGCCTCCTGGCCGCGCCGGTCAGACGCGAGCGCGGACCTTGTCGAAGCAGCTGCTGCAGTAGACCGGCCGATCGTTCCTGGGCAGGAATGGAACGAGCGCCTGTCCACCGCATTCTGCACAAACGGCAGCATGCATCTCACGCTGGCCGCCGTTACCCCCGCCGATGCCGAGCGCGCGATTCTGCTTCGCGACGGCACGGCAGCTCTGGCAGCGCTGGGGTTCGTTGACGAGCCCCTTCTCGGCGTAGAACTTCTGCTCGCCGGCGCTGAAGACGAAGTCCATCCCGCAGTCACGGCAGCGGATGGTCTTGTCGGCGTACACCCTTTCCCTAGCCTCCTGTGCACCCGTCCCGACCTCGGCTTGGACGACCGTCGTGCTCCTCAAGCCTGAGCTGATCGCGTGCCGAAGGCTGCGGGATCGACGAAGACTCGGGTTGAGCGTGGGCCGGACGTTTTCAGCCGCCGACTATACACGCGCCTTCAACGGTACGGAAGATGCTCGTGGGGATTGCTAGGCGAACGGGGCGACGGCCTCCTCGCGGACGACGCTGTGAAATCGCGTGGTCGACTTGCGGAACTGCAGCGGAACTTCACCAATTGGCCCGTTGCGGTGCTTGGCGATCTTGGCCTTGACGAGCTCCACCTCGCTTTCCGGGTTCTGCTCGCCGTCGCGATACAGGAAGATCACCACGTCGGCGTCCTGCTCTATGGATCCGCTTTCGCGAAGGTCCGACAGGCGAGGCTCTGCGCTGCCGCGCTGCTCGACGCCGCGTGACAGCTGCGACAGAGCGATGACCGGCACCTTGAGCTCTCGAGCCAGCTGCTTGAGTCCGCGACTGATCTCGCTCACCTCCTGGACGCGA
>VBJP01000025.1 GCA_005880165.1 Chloroflexota bacterium
GGTCTCGCTCTCCCGCAGGCCCGTCTGACCGGGCAGAGTCCCTGCGTTCTTGAAGAGCGTGTCGAAGACAACGAGCAGCAGCACGATCGCGGTCGCTGCGAACGCGACTCCAAGAACCGCACCCAGGACCTCGTCGACCTGCTTGACGATCGGCAGCCGGGTGGTCCGATAGAAGACTCGCACCAGGAACCAGCCACCGATGGCGAGGCCCACGAACAGTACGACGAAGACCCAGAATTCGCGAACGGGCGGATCGAATGCGGTCCAGAAGGTCGACAGCGCGTCGGTGAGCGGACCCTTCAGCTGAGAAGCCACGATGAACGCGACGACCAGAGCCACCCAGCTCAGGACGTAGCGGATCAGCCCCTGCTGGAATCCGGCGAAGGCGCCGCCGGCCAGGACGATGATGACCAGGAAGTCGACCCAGTTCAGCTTGCCGATGAAGTCGAGCACGCTCCAGCCCCTCTTCGGTTGGTTGGGCCCCGAACGAGGCGGCCGCTCGGGCGCGCGAAGCGTAGCAGGCGCCTTCACGCGCCGACAAGAATGACTGGCGGTGCCCCCTTTCGCGCCGACAGGACTACCTGATCTCGGCTCCCAGGTGGTGCGTCAGCGCCCCTCGGATCCGGTTCAGCGCCTTCTCGATGGCCCTCTCGTCACCCGCCGTCTCGGGCTGGAAACGCAACGAGACCGCATACGAGACCCTGCCCGCCCCGACCTGTGCGCCGCGGTATTCGTCGAACAGGCGCGCCTCGATGAGCATCGCGCCAGCATTCGCGCGGACCAGGCGCAGCAGCTCTCCCACTGGTGTCGTGTCATCGAGCACCACCGCGAGATCCCGATCGATGGGCTGGGCCGCGGGCACCGCTGCGACGCGGAAGGCATCGGGCACGAGCGCGAACAGCTGCGGCAGGTTGATCGCCGCCACCACGGGCCGGTAGGGCAGGCCCCATGCCTCGGCGATGCGCGGATCCACCTCTCCCAGGCTCCCGTAGTCGTGGCCGTCTGGATCGACCAACCCTCCGGCACGGCCCGGATGCAGGTGCGGATGACGCTCTTCCTCCGGCTCTGCGCGGTAGCTGGGGGTCGGCGCGCCGAGGGCCGTATGCAACGCCTCGATCAGCCCTTTCAGACGCGCCACGTCTGCCTCGCGGGAAGGCGAGCCCACGGCGGCTGGCGTCTCGGCCCCCAGCAGCGCGATCCCCAGGTGCCAGACCTCGAATCGGCCCTTGCCGGCCGTCTCGGCGCCCAGCGGAAGCCGTCGCATATCGGGAGCGTAGTGGTAGGTCTTGCCGATCTCGAAGATCCACGGGTCGAGGCGGCGCTGGCGCACGTTCTCCGCTAGCGAGGCGAGAAGCGAGGGATACAGGACCGGCCGCAGCAGGACGTGCGCTTCCGACAAGGGGTTGGCGACGCGCACGATGCCGGGATCCTTGGGGTCGTACCCGGTGCGGCTCAGGTCTTCGGGGGCGATCAGCGCATGGGTCACCACCTCGCTCAGCCCCAGCCCAGCCATGATCCGTCGCACGCGGTGCCGCAGCTCGGAGGGATCGGCGCGGTACGGCGGCAGCGCCGCCCTCGGCAGACGGCCCGGGATGAGTGGATAGCCGTGAGCTCGGGCGATCTCCTCCGCGACATCGGCGGCCTCTACCACGTCGAGCCGATGCGGCGGAACCGCCACCTCCCAGGTTCCGGACTCATCGGCTTCGGCGAGCTCGAACTCGAGGGGTCTCAGGAGCTCCCCGATCCGTCCGGCGTCCAACGGGATGCCGAGCAGGCGCTCGGTGCGAGCCACCTCGCCGCGGACCACGCGGCGAGCCTTTGGGGCAGGGTCGTTGTCGACGATGCCGCGCGCCACCGAAGCGGCGCTGATCTCGGCAATCAGTTGGGCGGCACGATCCGCGGCGTAGCGGGGGACGTCCCAGCTGATCCCCTTCTCGTGCCGCATGCTCGCCTCGGATCGGAGGCCCAGCTTCCGTGCCGTGTTTCGGATGGTCGGCCCGTGAAAGACGGCGGACTCGAGGATCACGCGGGTCGTGTTGGCGGTCACCTCGGTCTCGGCGCCGCCCATGATCCCTGCGAGGCCGATCGCGCGCGACCCATCGGCGATCACCAGCATCCCCTCGTCGAGCGCGCGCCGTTCGTGATCGATCGTCTCCAGCGCCTCCCCGCTTCGCGCTCGCCGCACGACGATGCGCCCATCCGGGACGGTGTCGGCGTCGTACGCGTGCATCGGCTGACCAAGCTCGTGCATCACGTAGTTGGTCACGTCGACTACGGCGCTGACCGGGCGCATGCCGGCGGCCACCAGCCGTCGCTGCATCCAGTCCGGCGACGGGCCGTTGGAAACGTCCGAGAACCAACGTGCCGTGAAGCGCGGGCAAAGCTGCTGCTCGTCAATTGTCACGCTGACGTGCGCGCTCGTCTGTTCATCGGTCTCCAGAAGGCTGACCGATGGCTTACGGAGGACCGCTCCGGTGAGGGCAGCGACCTCCCGGGCGAGCCCCACCATCGAGAGCGCGTCGCCGCGGTTCGGCTTCACGTCTACGTCGAGGACCACGTCGCCGTAGATCGTGCGCAGATCGGTCCCGAGGGCGTATTCGCGGTTCGTGCCCAGGATCTGGATGCCGTCTGCGTCACCCCCCAGGTCGAGCTCCCGGGGCGAGCAGAGCATGCCGTTGCTGACCACCCCGCGGATCTTCGTCCGCGTGATCCGCCGATCACCGGGGAGCGTGGCGCCTGGGAGTGCGACGGGAACGAGCTGCCCGGGCGCGATGTTCTGCGCGCCGCAGACGATCTCCAAGGGCTCGCCGCCTTCCTCGGTGAGGACGTTGGTGACCCAAAGCGTGTCCGCATCCGGATGCCGCCGGACCTCGAGGAGCCGCCCGACGACCACGTCGCTCCACTCGGCGCCGCTCACCTCCACGGCGGTCACCTCCATGCCGCGAACGGTGAGCTCTTCGCGCAGCTCAGCGGGGCTCAGCTCGACGTCGACGTAATCGCGGAGCCAGGCGAGGGGGACTCGCACCTCATCGCCCCTCGCTGAACTGCGAGACGAAGCGCAGATCGGCACCCATCAGCAGGCGCAGGTCCGCGATGCCATAGCGCAGCAGCGTGATCCGATCCAACCCCATCCCCCACGCGTAGCCCTGGTACTCATCCGGGTCGAGCCCGCCGTTGCGAAGCACGGCCGGATGCACCATCCCAGCGCCCAGGATCGTCATCCAGCCAGATCGCTTGCAGGCCGCACAGCCGCTGCCGCCGCACACCAGGCAGCCGATGTCGAAGGCGACCGATGGCTCGGTGAACGGGTAATAGCCCGGCCGGAAGCGCGTCTTCGTGCCTTCGCCGTACAGCGCTCGCGCGAACTCCTCGAGCATGCCCTTCAAGTCGGCCAGCGAGGTGTCGCGGTCGACGACGAGCCCCTCGACCTGGAAGAACTCGAAGTTGTGGCTGGCATCAACGGCTTCGTATCGGAAGCAGCGCCCAGGCATGATCACGCGGATCGGCGGCGCGAGCGTCCGCATCGCCCTGATCTGCACCGGCGAGGTGTGCGTCCTCAGAATCGTGCCGTCCTCCGCCGGCCGTGGCTCGCCCGCCTCCCAGCTGCCCGGTTCCGCCACGTACAGGGTGTCCCACAGGTCGCGCGCGGGGTGGTCCGGCGGAATGTTGAGCGCCTCGAAGTTCCACCAGTCGTCTTCGATTTCGGGCCCCTCGAAGACCTCGAAGCCGAAGGCGTGCAGGATCTCTCGCAGCTCGCGCTCCACGGTCATCGTCGGGTGCAGGTGCCCGACCCGCACCAACACGCCTGGCGCGGTCATGTCGATGCGCTCCCGTGCCAGCCGCCGCTCAAGGTCGCCGGATTGGAGCTCCTGAGCGCGCTCGGCGATCGCCGCCTCGACCTCGCGTCGCACCTCGTTCGCCAGCTGGCCGATTGCCGGCCTTTCGGCAGCGTCAACCGCGCCAAGCCGGCGGAGGAGAAGCGTCAGCTCCCCTGAACGTCCGAGGAGGTCCAGACGGAGCGCCTCGAGCTTCGCGGTGTCGGCCCCCTCGAGCCGCTCGTGGACGCTGGTGCGGACACGCTCCAGCGCGAGGCGCAGGTCGCCGGCCGTCATCGGTTCGATCGTCATCGGTCCATCACTGGTGTCGAGCACTCGCCTCGAGGATTCCGGATTGTCGCCCGAAAACAAACGACCCCGCTCCGCGAAATCGGAGCAGGGCCGGGGGCCGGCGTTGGTGACGCCGGCTAATGGCTAAACGAGGACTTCGCTGTTTCGACGATCTTGGCGAACGCAGTCTCGTCGCGGACCGCCAGGTCCGCGAGCACCTTGCGATCGACCTCCACGCCGCTCGCCTTGAGGCCGGCGATCAAGCGTCCGTACGGGACGCCGTGCGCCCGTGACGCGGCGTTGATGCGCTCGATCCAGAGACGACGCATATCGCGCTTCCGCGCTCGCCGATCCCGATAGGCGTAGACCAGCGCGTGGAAGAGCGCCTCGCGTGCTGGCCGGACCAGCTTCGACCGCGTTCCTCGCCGACCCTCGGCCTGGCGCAAGAGGCGCTTGTGGCGTTTGTGGGCGGCGACGCCGCGCTTGACTCGAGCCATGACCGCCTACTTCGCGTACGGCATCAGCCGCTCGAGCTGCTCGGAGTGAGCCGGGCTGACGACGGCCTTCCCGGCGTAGCGGCGCGTGCGACTACTCGACTTGATCTCGAGGTGGTGGCCACGCCACGCCTTGGGCCGGACCCACTTTCCGGATCCGGTCTTCTTGAAGCGCTTCGCTGTGCCCTTGTGGGTCTTCATCTTCGGCATGAGTTAGTGCTCCGCTGGTGGCTGTGGCGCCTCGGCCGCTTCCTTGGCGGGAAGCCGGCCGCGCGCTGCAAGGGCGTCGCCGATGGTCTCCCGCTCGGCGCCGCTGGCGGCCGCTGGAGCCTCCGGCTGGCCGTTGGCGACCTCTCCCTCGGCTCGTTCCGTCTTTCTCTCGGCCCGCTTATCGATGGGGGCCATCACGATGTACATGCTCCGCCCTTCGAGGAGCGGTGGGCGTTCGATCGTCCCGTGCTCGGTCAGCATTCCAGCAGCCTTGTCGAGAAGATCGCGACCCAGGTTGGCGTGCGTCATTTCGCGCCCGCGGAACTGGACCGTGACCTTGACCCGATCCCCGTCGTCGAGGAACTCCCCGGCCCGACGCAGCTTGGTGCGCAGGTCGTTGGTGTCGATCTTTACCCGGAGCCGGATCTCCTTGAAGGTCTGGGACTTCTGCTTTTTCTTGGCCTCGCGCTCGCGCTTCTGGATCTCGTACTTGTACTGGCCGAAGTCGAGGATGCGACAGACCGGCGGGACCGCGGTGGGCGCGACCTCCACGAGGTCGAGGCCCTTCTCCTGTGCCAGAGCCAGTGCGTCCTGCGTCGCCATGACGCCCAGCTGCTGCCCTTCATCATCGATGACCCGCACCTCGCGGATCCGGATCATCTCATTGACGCGGAGGTCCCTTGCGATCTTCTAGCGCTCCTTCAACAAACAGGCCACCGGCCGATACGGACGGGTGGCCCAAACACGACGCGAAAACGTCGCGCGACTATACCCGAACAGGCGTTCGCGGTCAACGAAACGCGCTCATCCGGCGGTGGCGGCGACATCGGTCAGACGCCGACCGATTGACCAACTTCGATGAGGTGGCCGTCGGGGTCGCGCACGTAGGCGCGGATCTCCCGACCGTGATCCTTGGGTTCGGTGAGGAACTCCGCGCCCTTGGCGGACCAATCGGCGTACGTCTTGTGGATGTCCGCGACGCGGACATTCAAGAAGGCGCTCGTCCGGTTCGGGTCGGGTGGCGTCGTCAACGTGACCGTCGGCTTGTCGTCCGTCGGTCCTCCGCCCTCGTTGAGAATCAGCCACGAGTTGGCGACCCGCATGATCACCGGGTCACGCTCGATGAGGACCTTCCCGTCAAGCAGTGACCGATAGAACTCACGGGACCGGTCCTGGTCGGAGACGACCAGGAAATGCGTGATCACGAAGCCCTCTCTCGGGGCCGGAAAGTCGTCTGTGTTCATCTCACTCCTTCGAGTTCACAGCTTCACTTTGGATAGTCGTAGAAGATGGCCACCTGCCGCCCGTCGGGGTCCGCGACCCGAAACGAGCGGCTCCCCTCCCAACGGTCTCCCGAGGGCGGCGCCACTAACGCGAACCCGCGCTGGGCGAGCTCCTGCGACCAGGCGTCGACCTCCGCAGCGGTCTCGACCCGGAAGCCGATCTGGATGCCGTCCCGCGTCGCCCGCTCACCCCTTCGGAAGCTGAGCTCGAAACCCCCAAGCTCGAGGTCGACGCCGTCCCCATCAGAGGCGCGGACCTTGAAGCCAAAGGCCTGCCCGTAGAAATCCGCGCAACGCGATGGGTTGGTCGAGAGGAGCGCGAGCTGCCCGATGGCGCGCATCTTTCTCATGGCCGGCGCCACCGACGGCGGCGTCGCGCGGCGCTGGGTGGCTGCAGGACTCTCACGTCGCGGCGGTTGAGGCCTCGCGCTGTGCGGACGGCTCGGCGGCCCCGCCGGAGCCATCGTCTGGCTGTTGGACCTGCGCCGGCCACAGCTCGCGCGCGACGATCCTGGTTCGCAGCTCGTCGATGAACGCGCCCAGGGGCACACCCTGCGACGCGGCGCCCGTGCGCAGCCGTGGGCTCACCGCACGTGCCTCCTGGTCGCGATCCCCGACCACCAGCATGACGGGGATCTGCTGCTCCTGCGCGTCCCGCAGCTTGGCCTGCATGCGTTCGG
>VBJP01000026.1:0-12851 GCA_005880165.1 Chloroflexota bacterium
GGACGGCAGCGACGCCTACACACCGGTTCCTGCCAACACGGCCGATTCTTCTGCGACCGGCTGGGTCGTCTCCGCCCACACCCCGCTGAGCGGCGACAACGCCTACCTCGGCGCGCAGACCAAGCTCGAGCTCTGGCACTTCGTGTCCAACTCGGGGACACCGGCACTGGTCACCGATGGCGCGGTCGATGTGCCGAGCTTCGACATCCCAGCCTCGGCGCCGCAGCCGGGGACCTCATTCACGATCGACACGCTCGACGCGCGCCTGACCCAGGCGGTAGCCGTCAACGATCCCGGCGCCGGCGGCGCGAAGGGCATCTGGACCCAGCACACGGTCGCCGGTCCAGGCGGTCGGTCGATGGTCCGTTGGTACGAGGTCGCGGCCGGGGCGCCACCCACCCTACGGCAGCACGGGCAGGTAGACAGCCCGACCGATTTCGTCTTCAACGGCGCGATCTCCCCGGCGATCGGCGGCGACAGCGCGGCGATCTTCTACAGCCGCGGCGGGACGGGCCAGCTTCCGCTCATCGGCGCGCAGACCCGCGGCCCATCGACGCCGCTGGGCACGATGGACACCGGCGAGCTCATCCTCGGCACGAGCAGCGCGTCCGACCTTGACTACAGCTGCTCCGCTTCAACGCCATGCCGCTGGGGCGACTACGCCGGCGCGACGCCGGACCCGGTCAACGCCGGCGTGGTGTGGGGCAGCAACCAGGTGAATGGCCCGTGTTTCTTGATCTGCGGCTGGTTCGCCCAGTGGCAGACGCGTAACTTCGCGGTCGTCGCCTCCAGCGCTCCGCCGCCTGCCACCATCCCTGGCCCGCCACGGAACCTGGCCGCGACCGGCGGCAATGCGACCGTCGACCTGACCTGGGCGGCTCCCTCGTCCGACGGCGGATCGGCCATCACCAACTACGAGATCTACCGTGGCACGGCTTCGGGTGGCGAGGCGAAGCTCGCGGAGGTGGGGAACGTCCTGTCCTTCCACGACACAGGCCTCACCAACGGCACGACCTACTACTACACGGTCTCCGCCAAGAACGCGGTAGGTGAAGGCCCGCAGTCAGCGGAAGCATTCGGCCCCGACGTTGCTGAGCGCCACGCCCGGCAACGCTCAGGTGACACTGTCGTGGAGCGCGCCGAGCTCGAACGGCGGTTCGGACATCACCAACTACACGATCTATCGCGATACGACGAGCGGCACGAGGATCTTCCTGGTGACCGTGGGGAACGTCCTGACCTATATCGACGCGGGCGTGAGCAACGGCACGACGTACTACTACACAGTCGCCGCGGTCAACGTCGCTGGGCCGGGACCCCAGTCGAACGAGCTGAGCGCCACGCCACAGGCTGCCAGCTTTACCGTCAGCGCCGCGCCGGAGAGCAGGTCGGTCGCACGCGGGGGCACGACCACCTATGCGGTGACTGTGACTCCCAGTGGGGGATTCAGCGGCCTCGTCTCGCTTTCGGCCAGCGCCAGCCCAAAGGCCAAGAGCACGACCTTCAGCTTCAACCCGCAGCAGCTCAGCGTGCCGGCGGCGACGACCTCGACCTTGACCGTGCGCACCAACCGGAGCACCGCTCGAGGCACCTACACGATCACCATCACCGCGAGTGGTGGCGGCCTGACACGGACCGTGACTGTCACGCTGGTGGTGACCTAGCGCAGCTCTCCTGGGGGACAGCTCACAGCCGCGCGAAGGAGCGCGGCGCCATCCGCGGCCCGAAGCGCGGAATCCGTACGCCCGAGGCCTCCAGCAGGCGCTGCACGCGTCCCCGCTGTCCCCAGTACGGCTCCAAGAGCTCGAGCATGCGCGCGTCGTCCGCTCGCGCCTCGCCGGCGAGAGCCCAGGCGACCAGGTTCGGGATGTGGAAGTCGCCGATGCTGACCGCATCAGGCGCGCCCCACGCGATGCGCAGCACCTCGGCGGCGGTCCAGGGACCGATGCCCGGGATGGCGCGCAGCACACGCTCCGCCTCCTCCGCCGTGGGCGCTCCCTCGATCCGCCGCGCCTTCTGGGCGACCTCGCGCACCAGGTCCGCCCGGCGCCGCTCCACACCCAGGGGGTGGAGTTGGAAGTACGGAAGCTCGGCGAGGACCGACGGCGCCGGCTGGAGCCAGAGCCGAGCAGGACCGGGGGCCCGCTCTCCGTGGCGATAGATCAGAGAGCGAAAGGCCTGCCGCGCCTCGACGCCGGTGACCTTCTGCTCGAGGATCGCCGGGACGAGCGCGTCCAGCAGCCGGCGCGTCCTGGGAAGTCGCAGTCCTGGGTGGCGGCGCACCGTTTCGCGCAGCACGCGATGCTGCGGCACGAGGGCCGCGGGGTCGTCGAGACCGCCAACCAGCTCGGTGATCATGGCCATGGCCGCTGCGGCTCCCGGCCCCCAGGCTCGAGCCCGCAGCGTGGCAGGGCCGAGCTGACGAAGCTGCAGAGTCGCCGCGCCATCCGGCAGGCGCATGGCGCGCCACACGCCATCCGCCGCGAATCGAATCGTCGGATCCCCGGTGCCGTGGGCGAGGGGCCAGAGGGTGGCCGCCAGCTCCAGAGGTGCAGGGAGCTCGACGAGCTCCTGAAGTTCGGGTTCCGCGCTGCTGATCATCGGTGCAGCGACAAAATGATCGCATCGCGCCCCTGCGCGGTCTCGAAATCGGCACGGCTGTGAATGCCGCGATAGCCCTCCGCCACCACGGCCCGCCCGCAGACGCCGCCCAGGGAGTTGCCGGGACCCGGCAGCATGAGGAGATCCGGGGCCCATTCGCGCAGGGCTACCCGCAGGCTGGCCGCGAACCGGAAGGACGTGGTGATCTGCTCGCCCAGCGTGTAATCGCGCAGCGCCGCCGCATCGGTCGACCACGGGCTCCAGCGCGCGCCCCGACCGTCGATCAGCGCGACCTCGGGGGACTCCCAGGGCAGATCGGCGAGGCGTTCTTGCGCCGCCTCCGCGACGTGAGTCACCAGTGGCGTGTGGTAGGGGCCTTGGAGCGCGAGCCGCAGCGGGTAGAGCCGATCGCCGACCCGCGCCGGGGGCAGCAGCTCCATGAGTCTCGCCACGCCGGCCTCGCTGCCCGCCAGCACGGCGTATCCGCCCAGGTCGATGCTGGAATGCACCTCTCCGTCCCCCTCGGCGAGTGCCGCGTCGACGGTCGCGACGAGATCCGGGTCGAGGCGCCAGTCAGCCCCGGTGAGCGGATAGATGACCTGGCCGCCGGGGCCTCCGGAGGGGAGGGGCTCCTGCTGCAGCAGGCTCATCTCCTGGACCAGTCGGTAGCCGTCCTCCAGCGAGAGTGCCCCCACCGCGGTGAGCGCGGTATACCAGCCCATCGAGTTCCCAATTGCCACCACCGGTTCGACATCATGCGGCGTAGCCCTCAAGTCGAGAAGGGAGGCGAGGAAGATGAGCGGAGACGCGTTGGCCGGCAGAAGATGGACCTTCGGCTCGAAGCGCTCGGCTCCGTCGAGCTCCAGCAGCGAAGGGAGGCCGTAGCCCTCGCGCAGCGCCTCGATGCGCTGGACCAGCGGATCCTCGGGCGGCAGCGAGCCGAGGCTGGTGGCGGTGTACGAGCCGCGGCCGGGAAAGACGAGGGCGGCTCGCTTCATGCGGGCGTGCGGGCCGGGACCGATGCCAGCGCGGCAGCCAGGATCTGGTCGAGACCGACCAGGACCGCCGAGGTCGCAGTTCCGAGCGGGACGAACGAATCCACAGCACGCACGGACGCCAGGTGGCCTCCGACGCCCTGCTCCGCGAGGTCGGCGATGATCGCGTCCGCCACGCCCCCGCCGGTCGCGCGGCACTCGTCGACCACCAGCACGGCGGCGGCCCGTTCCGCCTCGGAGCGGATGGCATCCGTGGGCAGCGGGCTTAGCCAGCGCAGGTCCAGGACGCGCGAGCGAATGCCATGCGCCTCCGCCAGGAGACGCTGCGCCTGGAGGGAGAGGCGCAGTCCGTTGGCGTAGCTGACCATCAACAGGTCGACGGGCTCTCCGGGTGCCGCGCCATCGGACTCATAGAGGCCCGTCTCGCCCGGGAGCAGGACGGAGGGAGGTGGCGGATAGTCGCTCAGCCAGCGGCCGTCACCGGGCTCGAACAGATCCTTTTCGTGGTAGAGGGCGATCGGCTCCAGGAAGACGACGACCCGGCCGTCCTCGGCGGCGAGCGCGACCGCTCCCCGCAACATCCGCGCCGCGTCGTCGCCGCGGGCGGGAACGGCGAGGACCAGCCCGGGAATGTCGCGGAGCGCGCCCACGCTGTTGTCGTTGTGGAAGTGCCCGCCGAAGCCTTTCTGGTAGGCCAGCCCCGGCAGGCGCAGGACCATGGGACTCCGGAACTGGCCCGAGCTGAAGAACTGGAGCGACGCGGCCTCGCCGCGGATTTGGTCGAGCGCGTTGTGGACGTAGGCCAGGTACTGGATCTCCGGGACCGGCAGCAGGCCGATGTGGCAATTGGGAACTCGATGGGCTGGTATACCGCGCTCACCGCGGTGGGGGCACTCTCGCTGGAGGTCGTGGGTCACGTTGTACACGCCGCCCTTGCGCGCGACGTCCTCGCCGAACACGATCAGCTCGGGACGTCTGGCAAGCTCGTCCGAGAGGGCGGCGTTCATCAGGCCGGCGAGGGTGCGAGCGTTGGGATTCGACGCCTCCTCGGGCGGCGATCCTTCGAAGATCGACCGACGAGCATCGGCCTCCAGAATCGGTCGCCCGGCGTGGGCGGCGACGGCATCCGCGTGGTAGGGGGCAAGCGGAGCGACGACTGCATCGACCGTGGCCAAGCGGGGCCGGCGTGCGGCCTCGTCGGCGGCGGCCATCACCCGCTCGCGCAGGTCACGGGCGATGTCGCGCAAGGCAGCCGGAGACGCCGCGCCCGTCTCGATCAAGCGGCGAGCGTTGCGCAGGAGGGGATCCCGTGCCTCGGTGGCGGCGATCTCGTCGAGTCCGCGGTAGACATGCTCCGCGTCGCTCCCTGCGTGACCCCACAGGCGAATCGTCTTCAGGTGCAGGAAGGCCGGCCTTCGCGCGGAACGGACGAAATGGATCGCTTCGGCGGCAACCTCCCAGATCTCGTCGATCTCGCCCTGGCGATCCAGCCTTCAGGCGTCGGCACGCTGATGCCGGTCTCGTTGTCCTCGCAGATGAACAGGATCGGCATCGGCAGGCCGATCTTCACGCCGTACCGCGCGGTGTTGATCGCCGAGAGCGCGGTCGCGTGGTTCACCGAGGCGTCGCCGAAGGAAGACGCGACGATGGCGTCCTCGGGAAGGCTGTTCGCGACACCCAGGCGCCGCGCACGGCCTAGCGAGAAGGCCAGGCCCATCGCCTTGGGGAGGTGGCTCGCGATGGTCGAGGTCTGTGGCGGAACCCAGAGCGCGCGGCTGCCCCAGACCTTGTGCCGGCCCTGCGCAATCGGGTCCACGGCGGAGGCGGCGATCCCGAGGAGGGTGTCGAAGATCGGTGTTTCGCCCGGCCGCTGTCGAGCGCGAGCCATCATCAGGGCGCCGGATCGGTAGTGGAGGAAGGCTGGGTCGCTGATTCGGAGCTGGGCGCCCAGGACCACGTTGTTCTCGTGGCCGGCGGAGCCGATGGTGTAGAAGCTGCGCTCGGTCTTCTTGAGCTCGCGCGCCGCGACGTCGAGCGCCCGGCTGGTGACCTGGTCCTCCCACAGCTCGATGGCCTTGCGGGCCGTGAGCGCCGCGCCTGGACGCAGCGGATCGTCAGGCGCCAGCGTCGTTGGCGCCGGCGCAGCCTCCTCGAGGTACTCGTCGAGGGCGCGCTCGACGATAGCGACGCGGTCGAAAGTCATCGGGCGCTCGCCATGATAGCCGTAGCCCCGGTAAGCGCGTGGTAAGCGGCCGATAAGGCCCGGTGCGCTCTGCTCTGCAGGCGGTCTGGCCGCGCGTCCCCTTCGTCGCGGCCATCGCCGCCATGCACGAGGAGGAGACCGATGCACCAGCCGCAAAGGCACGTCACCAACGGCAGCGGATTCCCAGGCTGAGCACGAAAGCACTCATCCGGCGCTGATCAGGATGATCGCCACGAGAGCGAGGCCTACCCCCGCCAATCCGAGCCGCGGGAGTCGCTCGCGGAGGATGAAGCGCGCCAGGATCATGGTGAAGAGCGGGTAGATCCCCGACAGCGCCGCGGCAAGTCCCAGGGCCAACAGCGCGCGAGCCTGCACATACAGGATGTTGCCGCCCATGTCGGCCAGGCCGCTCAAGAGGGCGAGACGCCAGCTGGAACGCAGGGTGGCGAGACCACCGCGAACGGCGGCGAGAGCAAGGAGCGAGCTCGAACCGGCGAGGCGGCTCGTGAACAGCGCCCATGGACCGCTTCCGGCCGCCGCGCGGTCGAGCAGCGCGTACCAGAAGCCGAAGCCGAGCGCTGCCAGCAACGCCAGCCAGAGGGCTCGGCGGGAGGCGCTGCCCCGCGAGGCACCGCCCGCAGCCAGGATGGCGGCCGCCGCGCAGGCGACCCCGATGGCCTGTAGAAGATGGACCGACTGATTGAGGAGGAAGACCCCCACCAGGAGCGGAACGGTGACCGCGCCGGCCCCGGACACGGAAGCCACCAGCCCCATCGCGCCTGCCGCCATGGCCGCATACAGCGCCGCCACGCCAACGGCGCCGCTGAGGCCTGCCGCAGCACCAATCGCCAGGGATCCCGCGTCCGGCAGGCCAGGACGAAGGAAGGCGACCAGCCCGGCGAGCGAGAGCGTGCCGACCAGCTGGGCGACGGCAGCGACCGCCAGGCCGCTCGAGCGCCGGCTGGCGAGGCCCCCGGCGAAGTCGCCGATGCCGAACGAGAGCGCTGAGGCCAGGCCGGAGAGGACCCCACCCGGCGCGCCGATCGTCATGGAGGCTCCGTTGACAGGGCGCGAACTCTAGCAAGTCAACCCGGCTTGACAGCGATGAGCAGCAGACCGCAGAGTGCCCGAACCGAAGCGCGGGACCGCTCCAAGCCGCCGGATACCTGCCGGCGGGGAGCCCGTCGCTCGTCCGAGGAGCTCGTGGCCGTCGAACCGGTGACATCGCTGTCCGGGCGGATGCCGGACCAGGCGCCCGAATCCCTTCGCCGCCCCGTCTCTGC
This sequence comes from Chloroflexota bacterium, assembly GCA_005880165.1. Lineage (GTDB taxonomy): Bacteria > Chloroflexota > Limnocylindria > QHBO01 > QHBO01 > CF-82. Next base: position 7,083 of record VBJP01000026.1, read on the forward strand.
CCAGGCCGCAGAGACTGCCGTCCGCCTCGAGGCGGTCCGCAAGGTGTTCGGCGAGACCGAGGCTGTGGCTGGCATCGACCTCGAGATCGCCGACGGCGAGTTCTTCTCGATGCTTGGCCCGTCCGGGTCAGGAAAGACGACGACGCTGCGCATGATCGCGGGTTTCGAGCGGCCTACCTCGGGGCGGATCCTGCTGCACGGTCGCGACGTAACCGGTGTTCCGCCGTTCGACCGAGATGTCAACACCGTCTTCCAGGACTACGCGCTCTTCCCGCACATGAACGTGAGCGAGAACGTCGGCTATGGGCTGATGGTGCGGAGGGTCGATCGGGCGGAGCGCGACCGCCGGGTCACCGAAGCGCTGCGCATGGTCCGGCTGGCGGGCTTCGGGCGCCGGAAACCCTCGCAGCTCTCCGGTGGCCAGCGGCAGCGGGTCGCGCTGGCCAGGGCCCTCGTCAACAGGCCCCGCGTCCTGCTGCTCGATGAGCCGCTCGGCGCGCTCGACCTCAAGCTCCGCGAGGAGATGCAGATCGAGCTCAAGGTGATCCAACAGCAGGTTGGCATCACCTTCATCTACGTCACGCACGACCAGGAGGAGGCGCTCACCATGAGCGACCGCCTGGCGGTCTTCAGCGAGGGCCGCATCGAGCAGGTTGGCTCTCCCGCGGATGTCTACGAGCGTCCAACGACCCCGTTCGTGGCGGGGTTCGTGGGGACCTCGAACCTTCTTCGCGGCGACGTGGCCCGCGCCGTCATCGGCTCGGAGGGGACGTTCACGGTTCGACCCGAGAAGATCAGGATGACCGATCCGGATACCGCGGCCGGAGACGACGAGCTGTTCGCGATGGGCGAGATTCGCGACGTCATCTACCTCGGTTCGGACACGCGCTACGTCGTCGCCCTTGACGCGGGTGGCGAGCTGGTCGTCACCCAGCAGAACCTGGAAACCTCCTCGATGGAGGTGCTTGAGGCCCGTGGGCGGGCCGTGCGGCTGGCGTGGAAGCGCCGGCACGTGCTGGCCCTTGAGGGCGGACCATCGGCGGGGGAGGAAGAGGCACGGAGGAATCCATGAGGCGATTTCGTTTCCCGGCAATGCTGGCAGCGCTGGCGATCGTGGCCAGCGCGTGCAGCGGTGGGAACACCGGCGGCAGCAGCACGCCAGCCCCCTCGTATCCGTCCAGCATCGGACCGCTCGAGGACGAGCTCGACCTCGTTGGTTGGGTCGGCTACATGGAGAGCGGCAAGAACGACCCGAACTTCAACTGGGTGACGCCGTTCGAGGCGTCGGTCGGCGGCAAATGCAACGTCAACGCGAAAGAAGCCGGTACCTCGAATGCCATGAAGAGTCTGATGGACACTGGCAACTACGACGGAGTGTCCGCTTCAGGCAACCTCTCGGGACGACTGGTGGCGGACGGCGAAGCGGCACCAGTGAACGTAGACCTCGTCCCGAACTACAAGGATATCTTCCCCGCGCTGAAGGACCAGCCGTACAACACGTTTGGCGGCGTGCACTACGGGATCCCCCATGGGCGTGGCGCCAACCTGCTGGCATGGCGCAGCGACATCATCACCCAGAGCCTCGACAGCTGGGGCGTGATGTTCGATCCGAACTCGCCCGGCAAGGGAAAGCTCTCCGTCTATGACGATCCGATCTATATCGCAGATGCCGCCAACTACCTGATGAGTACCAAGCCGGACCTGGGGATCAAGAACCCGTACGAGCTCGACCAGACGCAGTTCGACGCGGCGGTGGCGCTGCTCAAGACGCAGCGGCCGATGATCAAGGAGTACTGGACCGATGCCGCGGCACAGATCCAGTCTTACACCACGGGCACGCTCACCCTGGGCACCACCTGGCAGTACCAGGTGAACACGATGCTCGCTGCGAAGCCGCCGGTGGCAATCAAGGCGATCCTCCCCAAGGAGGGCTCGACCGGTTGGTCCGACACCTGGATGATGTACAGCCGCGCCAAGCATCCGAACTGCATGTACAAGTGGATGGACTGGATCACGTCACCTAAGGTCAACGCCCAGGTGGCGGTCTGGTTTGGGGAGGCCCCATCCAACATGAAGGCGTGCGCCGAGGCCGAGAAGCTGTCGCCGGGCCATTGCGACACCTTCCACGCCAACGACGAGGCGTACTTCAGCCACGTCCACCTGTGGACGATTCCCACCGCCAACTGCGGGGACTCGCGGGGGAGCACCTGCAAGGACTACTCCGCCTGGCTGCAGGCCTGGACGGAGATCAAGGGCTGACGAGCGACAGACCGATGCGAACGTTGCGGAGGCCACGGCGGGCCTCCGCCGTTCTCACCTGACCTGCGTCCGATGACCGGCACCGCCACCGCGGCGCATCGGGCGTTCGGCAGGCGCCTGGCGACGGCCCTGTACCGGCGTCCGCGGCTCCAACTGGGCCTGCTGCTGGGCCCACCCCTGGGCGCGCTGGTCATTGCCTACCTGGGGGCGCTCGTCCTGCTGCTGATCAACGCGTTCTGGCGGTACGACGCATTTATCGGCAGGGTGGTGACCCAGCCCACGCTCGATAACTTCGTCCAGATCGTGACGGCGAGCGTCTTTCGCGACGTCGCCGTCCGTACCGTCCTCACCGCTGGCGCGGTGACCATCGCCGACGCGGTCATCGCCTTCCCGATCGCCTACTACATGGCCCGCGTCGCGTCACATCGCACGCGGAACATCCTGGTGGTCGCGGTCGTGCTTCCGCTTTGGTCGGGCTACCTGGTGAAGGTCTACGCGTGGCGGGTCATGCTGCTCAACGGCGGGTTCCTGGATTCGGTGCTGGCCCCGATCGGCCTTCGCGGCCCTGGGCTGAGTGACGTCTCCGCCTGGCTCGTGTTCAGCTATCTGTGGCTGCCGTACATGATCCTGCCGATCTACGCCGGCTTGGAGCGGATCCCCGGCTCGCTGCTCGAGGCATCCGCCGACCTCGGCGCACGCGCGAGCACCACGTTCCGGCGCGTCATCCTGCCGTTGACGCTGCCCGCGGTCATCGCCGGATCGATCTTCACCTTCAGCCTGACCCTGGGTGACTACGTGACGCCCAGCCTTGTCGCGGGCGGCACCCAGTTCATCGGCAACATCGTCTTCGAGAACATCGGGGTCGTGGGCAACACCCCGCTCGCCGCGGCGTATGCCTGTGTGCCGATCGTGGTGATGCTCATCTACCTGCTGCTCGCGCGTCGCACCGGCGCCTTCGAGTCGCTCTGATGGAACGCTCGCCGGCTGCGCGCCTCCTGCTGCGCCTCACCACCGCTGCGATCCTGCTCTTCATCTATCTGCCGATCGTGCTGATCGTGGTCTACGCCTTCAACACCAACCGCGTCCCGACCTGGCCACCGGCCGGGTTCACGCTCGAGTGGTTCGGCAGAGCCGCGCAGAGCAGCGAGATCCGAGCCTCGCTGTCGCTCTCGATCCAGGCGGCAATCGGGGCGACCCTGGTGGCTCTCGTGCTTGGCACGCTCGCCGCCTTCGCGGTGCATCGGTTCTCCTTTTTCGGTCGGGAGACCGTCAGCTTCCTGGTCATCCTGCCCATTGCCCTGCCGGGCATCGTGACGGGCATCGCGCTGGCCACCGCCTTCAAGACCATCGGCGTGCAATTCGGGCTGCTCACCATCGTCGTCGCGCACGCCACCTTCTGCGTGGTGACCGTCTACAACAACGCCATCGCCCGCCTCCGGCGAACCTCGCGCAGCCTCGAGGAGGCCTCCATGGACCTGGGCGCAGACACGTGGCAGACGTTGCGCCATGTCACCTTCCCGAGCCTGCGCACGGCGCTCCTCGCAGGTGGGCTCCTTGCGTTCGCCCTGAGCTTCGACGAGATCATCGTCACGCTGCTGGTGGCCGGCCCGCAGCAGACGCTCCCCATCTGGATCTTCAACAACTACCTCCGACCCAACCAGGCGCCGGTCGTCAACGTCGTCGCGCTGCTGGCCATCGCGCTCTCCGTCATTCCTGTCTATCTCGCGTCGCGGATCAGCTCCGAGGCCGCGGGCGTCCCGCGCTGAGATCCGGCGAGGGACTAGCCCAACTGGGGGTTATGCGCCGATGGGTCGCGGCCCTATGCTGTCGGCCGGCGGATCCTGGTCAGCGGAGCCGCCACAGGAGGGAATCGTGATTTCGGACTCCGTGCCCGCGCAGGCTCCCGAGCCAGAACCAACCGGTGGCACACCGTCCATCACCCCGGCGCCGCGTCCACGTTGGCTCATCCCAGGCGCGGCTACGGTCGTGGTCCTGGCGGTTGCGATCGGGCTGATTGTCGGCCTCACGCTCATCGCCAGGCGCCCCGGCGGAGCTATCGGCGCCGCGTCGTACGTGCCTGCCGACTCGGCCATCTACTACGAGCTGCGGCTCGATCTGCCGGGGGACCAGCGCGCGGCGCTGCGCGCCTTCCTGGGCCACTTCCCCCTGCTCGAGGGCGACAAGTACCTGACCGATCAGCTCGACGAGCAGCTCGACAAGATGACCACGGCCCTGCCGAGCGGCTATCGCTACTCGACCGACGTCAAACCGTGGTTCGACGGCAGGCTGGCCTTCGCCTTCGTCCGATATCCCTCCATGCTGTCGGGTGCCACGACCGCCGTGCCCGACGTCCTGGTGCTGGCAGGAGTGAAGGACGCGGCCGCGGCCACGACCTTCACCGACCGGGTGCGGACTGAGGTCACGAAGGCTGGAGCCACCGTCACCAGCACGAGCCATGCCGGGGTCACCATCTGGTCGGCAACCGGCGGAACGACCGAGACAACAGCGGGCATTCCACAGCAGTTCGCCTGGGCGATCACCGCGGACCAGGTTGTCGCCGGCACCAGCACCGATCTCGTCAGCAAGGCGCTGGACAGCCACTCGGGGGCGCAGCCGAGCCTTGCATCACGCGACGAGTTCACTGCAGGGCTGAGCCGGCTGCCCGCAGATCGCGTCCTGACCGCGAGCGTTGACACGAAGGCCCTCTTCGCGCAGATCCAGACCGATCTCGCCTCGGCGCAGCCGAGCGCGGCGGCCATCCTGTCGCAGCTGGCGGCGCAGTCGCCGACCTTTGGCGTGACCGGCGCACGATTCGAAAACGATCGCTTCGTGATGGACAGCGCCGCCACCCTGCCGGCTGCGGCGGCCGCTAACACGGATCGTGGGCTCGCTGCCGAGACGCCCGAGGACGCCATCTTCTTCGCCGACGGCCCCAGCATGGGGAAGGCCCTGGCCAATGGCGTGACGTACCTGAAAGGCATCCTCGCCGCCAGCGGCGGGATCAGGACCCAACAGCTCGACCAGGTGGAGTCGGCCCTTGGCGGCGACTTCGGCTCCTTCGTGTCGTGGATGGGCGATACGGCGCTGGTCGCAGGCGATACGAAGGGCGCGCCCTGGGTCGGGCTCATCTCCAAACCTACCGATGCGCAAGCGGCGCGGAGCAAGCTGCTCCAGCTGCAGAGCCTGCTGCAGCTGGCCGGCGCCAACGGCGGTCCGCGGGTTCAGGTCAGCCAGGCTGACCACGCGGGGACCAGCATCACCACCATCCAGTTCGAGGCGAGCAACAGCGTGCCTAGCTGGGTTTCGACACTGCAGTACGCCGTGACCGATCAGCGCGTGGTGATCGGAAGCGGATCTTCGTTCGTGGCGAGCATCCTGGACATGCAGTCTGGGAACTCCCTCGCCGCGAGTCTGCGCTTCCGCACGGCGCTCGACGGCGTGGGAGGATCTCCAAACGCGGGCGAATTCTGGTTCGACCTCACCGCTCTTCGCACGGCCCTCGAGCCGCTG
>VBJP01000026.1:12894-19420 GCA_005880165.1 Chloroflexota bacterium
GGCAGCAGGTCGAGAGCCGCATCGCGATCGTCGTCAAATAGACCGCCCAGCGGCGAGGGCGGCCGTGCACCGGCCTAGCTCCGGTCGCCTTTCGGGGTGCGGCGCGGTCCTGGGTGGGTGAGCAGGTCCCTGCGGTCGCCCCAGTGCTTCAGGAACCGATAGAAGTTGCGCTTGCTCATCCGGTCGCGCTCCTCCGCGGGAAGTGATGCCCAGCCGCGGTGCTCGTGCAGCTGCAGCGGCAGCTCGCCGGTGCGCACGGCACGCCAGCCGGCGGCCCGGATGGCAAAGCTGAAGTCGAGGTCCGCGTTGCGATAGAAGCGGAAATGGGCGTCGAACAGCCCGACGTCGCGCAGGACCTCCCGTCGCACGGCCAGGCAGTAGCCCTCGATGGCGTCGACCTCTCCCGGCGGCGCCTCGTCGAACTGCCGCAGGTCCGTGGAGCTGACCCCGAACGGTCCGGCAATGCCAACCCGCGGATCCGTGAAGGCCTTCAGCAGAGGAGCCAGGAAGTCACCGAGAGGCTCGACCGAGTTGTCGAGGAGCACGATCACCTGGCCACGGCAGCGGCGCAGACCCAGGTTCACTGTGTCGGCCCAACCCAGGCGCGCGCTGGTGCTGAGCACCGACGGCTCGATCTCGAGATCGACCCGTGCAAGCGACTCGAACGGATCGAAGGCCGGCGCGTTGCCCACAACGATCAACTCCCAGCTGGCGAGCGGAGGATGGCCGCTCAGCCCGCGCAGCAGCCGATCGAGGTCATCGCCATGATCGTCCGCCAGCACCACCAGGCTCGCCTCGAGGCTGGGGGCCTCCTCCAGCAGGCTGGCCAGATCCTCCGGTCGGGCATACGCGACCGATGCATCCGCCGCGGAGGGCAGAGCCGGGCGCAGCGCCGTCCCGTCCGGGCCATCCATGACCTCCCAGCCCAGGTCCCGGATCCGATCGCGGAGCCGGTCCGCCTCCTCGAAGTTGCCCGCACCCCTGGCCTTCGAGCGCTCGGCGACGAGCCGGGTCACCTCATCGGGGGCCTGGGTGGGCGTTTGGTTCATGCCTCGGGGTTTGGGCGGGACGCTGGCCAAGCGGCGCGACGACCGATTGGCCGCCCTCCTTCGTCGCGCTCCAGCTTGTGAGCGCCCGGTTCAGCCGGTTCATAGCGGAGACGTGCCACAGGCTCTCCGCCGACCAGGTGACGCTCGACGATCTCTTCCGCGTCCTCCGGCGTGAGGGCCGCGTACCAGACATCCTCCGGGTAGACCACCGCCATCGGTCCGTTGCCACACTGGCTGAAGCAGCCCGCGTGGTTGATCCGGATCCGCCCGCCCAGCCCGCGAGCCTTGACCGCCGCCTTCAGGGCGGCGTGCACGCCGAGCCCGTCACCGTCGATGGCAGGGCACCACTCACCGCTGGTGCAGACGAAGACGTGGCGTTCGTAGACGGCCATCAGCGAGAGTGGAAGGTACCCCTGCGGCCCAACCGAAAGTACCGGGTCGAGCGACGGCACCTCAACCTTACTATCCGGTCAGGAACCGCGCCGACCGCACCTAATCGGCGCAGCCATGGAACGAGACAAACGCATGATTGCGAACGAGGTCGGCAGGCTGCTCACGGCGTCGGAAGTCGCCGAGATGCTCCACCTGCACGTCAACACGGTCAAGCGGCTGGGCGATCGAGGGGAGCTGCCCTTCTTCCGCGTCTGCAAGCGCGGTGACCGCCGCTTCCGCTACGACGACGTTCTCGACTTCCTGCGCCGGGCCAAGTAGCAACAGCCACCGGCCGCGATTTGACGCTGGCTTCGGCGCCCACGCCGGAGCAGCACGTCTCCCGCCAGGGGGGCGTGCGACGACCGCCGAGGTGCCGATCTCTCGGCGGTCGTTGCATGTCCGTTCGCGGCTCTCGGGCATAATGCCCGCCCATGACTGACGAAGCCCGGCTTCGCCTTGCCGAGAGCCGGCGCCTCCTCGACACCGGTGACGTCGACCAGGCAACCACGCTCCTGAACCAGCTGACGCGTCATCCCGATCGCGACGTGGCCGGTGAGGCGTGGCTGCTGATCGGCACGGCCCGCTACCGGACCGATGACGAGGCCGGTGCCCTCGCGGCCTGGCAGGAGGCGGCCAATGCCGGCGGGTCGAACGCCTGGCTGGGTTCGCGCCGAGTCGCCGAGCAGCTGGTCCGTGACGGCAAGCTCGAGGACTCCATCGCCGCCTATCGCGAGGCCGATCGCCGCGCTCCGCCTGATGAGCGCGGGGCGATCGCCAACCGCATCGCCTGGCTGCTCAAGGAGACCGGCCACGACTTTGCGTCACGGCGCCAGTTCAACCGCGCCCGCGGGGCGTACGGCAGCTACGCCGCGTACGTCACGTGGGGCTTGATCGCCATCTGCGTCGGGGTCTATGTGATCGACACGGCACTGGCCCGCGGAGACAGCGGCGGCCCGCTCACCCAGGCCTGGATCCTCTTCCAGCCCTACGTGGCCAAGGGAGAGTGGTGGCGGCTCATCACCCACGCGTTCCTCCATGCGCCCCTCGCCGGAGGCGGATTCAGCATCCTGCACATCCTGTTCAACATGTACGCCCTGTACCTCTTTGGGCCCGTGATCGAGGAGCTCTACGGCCACGTCGAGTACTTGGCCATCTACCTGTTGTGCGCGCTCGGCGGCGGGGTGCTGACGATCGTGGCGATGCCGGGCTCGCCGGTCCTCGGCGCCTCCGGGGCGATCTTTGGCCTCTTCGGCATGGGATTCACGGTCTGGCGCCGCCGTCACCTCGTGCTGAGCCCGCGGTCGCGGATGATCCTGTCCCAGATGGGCCCGCTGCTCGTCATCAACCTGGTCTTCACCTTCGCCGTCCCCGGCATCAGCTGGACCGGCCACATCGGCGGGTTGCTGGTGGGCGCGGCGATTGGACTGCTGGCGGCTCCCAGCGGCGGCACCACGCTGGCGGGCATGTGGACCACCCCCCAGACGCGGGGCCTGCCGACCGGCGAGCGCACCGCGGGCGTCGTCGGGCGAGCCGCGGTCTACGTTGGCATCCTGCTGGTCCTGGTCGCGGGCGCGGCCTGGTCGGTGAACCAGGTCCAGGTCGGCTTCCTGCGCTGATTCGGCGGGTCCCCCTAGACTGGACCGATGTGTTTTGTCGGGGATGCCCGACCGCCTCTGCCGCCCATCCGTCGCGCGGCATTCGACTCGCGCGATCTGATCCTAGCGGCCGCCGACGGCACGCGCGTGGCCGCCCACGCCGCCCGCGCGGCGGAGCCCACCGGCGCGGGGATCGTGATCCTGCCCGACGTCCGCGGGCTCCATCCATTCTTCGAGGAGCTCGCGCTGCGCTTCGCGGAAGCGGGCGTCGAGGCGGTCGCCTTCGACTACTTCAGCCGCACGGCCGGAACCGGCAAGCGAGGAGACGACTTCGACTACCAGGCCCACCTCCCGTTGATCCGCCATGAGACGCTGAACCATGACGTGGCGGCATCAGCGGAATACCTGCGCTCCCCGGAGGGCGGCGCGGTCGATCGCCTCTTCACCATCGGCTTCTGCCTGGGAGGGCGAGCCAGCCTGGTGCAGGCCGCCCGACCGGAGCTGGGGCTCGCCGGCGTGATCGGCTTCTACCCGTTCCCGACGGGTGCCCACCGCACCGGCTTGCCAGCTCCCGCCGACCTCGCCGCGCGGTTCAGCTGCCCGGCCCTGGCCATCTTCGGCGGTGCGGACCAGGCAATCCCATCGGAGGCGCGCGACGAGTTCGATGCCGCCCTCAACGCGGTCGGCATCGAGCACCGGATCGTCGTGTACGAGGGCGCCCCACACTCGTTCTTCGATCGCAAGGCGCTGCAGTATGCCGACGCCTCCGCTGATGCCTGGCGCCAGGTGCTCGACTTCATGGGCGTCAGCCCGCGCCGCCCATCCTGACGCCAACCGGCAGGTTCAGGCGCTAGGTTGGGGAGACCCATGCAGTCACGTTTACGCCCCGAATGGCTCGTCTTCGCTGCCCTCGGCTTCGCCTGGGGGAGCAGCTACCTGTTCATCAAGATCGGCGTCGAGACGCTCACGCCGTTCACCTTGGTGGCCGCGCGGCTCGCCATCGGTACAGCGGTCCTTGCGCTCGTCATGCGCCTGACCGGCCATCACCTGCCGCGAGTGCGCAGCGCCTACGGGCACCTGCTGGTGGTGGCTCTGCTGGGCGTCGTGATCCCGTTCTCGCTCATCACCTGGGGCGAGCAGTCGATCGACTCGGCACTGGCCGCGATCCTGAACGGGACGGTGCCGCTTTTTGCCATCGTGCTCGCCGCGCTGGTCCTCGCCGACGAACCGATGACGGTCAATCGCGTCGCAGGACTGCTGCTTGGATTCGCAGGCGTGGTGGCGCTGGTCGGGCCGAATCTGCGCTCCGGGCTTGCCGGAGGCGTCGCCGGGGAGGTCGCGCTGATCGTCGCCTCCGTTTCGTATGCGGCGGCCGGCGTCTATGCGCGCTGGAAGGTGCGCGACGTGAGCCCGCAGGCGTCTGCCTTGTTGGAGATCGGCTTCGCCTTCGTGATCACGCTGGTCCTCGCCTTCGCCATCGAGTCACCACTCGCGACCCGCGTCGAAGCCTCGGCGGTGCTGGCGGTGGTGTGGCTGGGACTGGTGGGGTCTGGGCTGGCCTTCATGGCCTTCTTCTGGCTGCTGAGCCGATGGGGTGCCACCCGCACATCGATGGTCGCTTACCTCATTCCCGTGGTCGGCATCCTGCTCGGCGTCCTGGTGAGACATGAGGAGGTCACGCTGCTGACCATGGTCGGCACGGCGATGGTGATCGGCGGCGTGGCGCTCGCCAACAGCCGCTACGGCCATCGCCGGCTTTTCGGGCGAGGTGCCGTGCCGAGTGGCGATCCGGCGCAGGGAGGCGACTAGGGTCGGACGGCGCTCCGCTGCACCGGCTGCCCGGCGGGCACCAGTGGCTTGACCGGCCGAAGGTAGAGCACCAGCACGGCGACGAGGTATGTCGCCCAGGCTGCGAGCGTCGTCCATTCCGGCGTGCTCGTGTAGCCGAACAGGACGTGCAGGAGCTGGCCCAACAGGCCAACGCCACCGCCCTGGTGGGGGAGGAGGGCCGAGATGTCGAAGGCAGTCGTGGCGCCGACGGTGATCCAGCCGATCTCGATGAACTCATGGATCGCGCCGGCAACCAGACCCGCCGCCACAAAGATCAGGGCCACACCGGTCCAGCTGAAGAAGGTCTTGAGGTTGAGGAGCCGCACGCCCCGGTAGAAGCCGACACCGAGCCCAACCGCAATCGCCAGGCCGATCAAGGCGCCGGCCAGCACCGAGATGGCGCCGGCCTCGGCCCGGGATGCGGCGGTTGCCTGGCCAAGCAGGAAGAGCGAGGTCTCGATGCCTTCGCGGATCACGGCGGTAAAGGCGAGCGCGGCAAGGCCCCACACCCCGCCCGAGGTCAGCGATCGATCAACGGCCGCCCGCAATGTCACGCTCACGGTCGCCGACGTGCGACGCATCCAGAACAGCATCCAGGTCACGACGGCAGCCGCCAGCACGAGCGCTGATCCTTCGAAGATCTGCTCTGCTGGTGCCTGGAGCTCGTGGATCGTGATCCACAGCAGCGAGCCGACCGCGAGGCTGAGGAGGGCGGCGCCGCCGGAGCCCAACCAGATGGGTCCGAACTGGTGACGGTTCCCGGTTCGCGCGAGGTAGGCCAGGATGATGCTGATGATGAGAGCGGCTTCGACGCCCTCTCGGATGCCGGTCAGCAGGCCGGTGATGAACGAACCGAGATCCAAGCAGGTTGCTCCAGGGTGCGGGAAACGGGGCAGAGTTAGGTTAGCCTAACCTCCCACCTTCGTCAATGCGAACGCGCCCAGCACTGGCTGGTCCTCCGGGCCGCGGGGCTTCCGCCCGGATAGAATCTCGCCTGACCCGCCGTCCCTTTCGGAGACCCACCATTGGACTTCTCGCTGACCGATGCGCAGCGCGAGGTGCAGCGCACAGCGCGCGCCTTCGCGGAGCGCGAGATCGTGCCTCGAATCGCCGAGCTGGATGCGGCCGCGCAGTACGACCGCGGCCTCTACGAGAAGATGGGCGCCGCGGGATTCCTGGGTCTTCCGATCCCGGAGCGATACGGCGGCTCGGGGATGGACTACATCGCCTTTGCCCTGCTGTGCGAGGAGATGGAACGGGCCGACACCGCGTTCCGAGTCATCCTCAGCGTGCACACCGGCCTCAACTCGCTGACGCTCCTGCAGTGGGCCAGCGAGGAGCAGAAGCAGCGCTACCTGGTTCCGCAGGCACGCGGCGGGAAGCTCGCCACCTTTGGCCTTACCGAGCCTGGCGTCGGCAGCGATGCGGCCAATCTCTCAAGCACGGCCCGGCGCGACGGCGATCGGTACATCCTCAACGGCAGCAAGGTATGGATCAGCCTGGCCGACACCGCAGATCACTTCCTCGTCTTCGCCACCGTCGACCGCTCGAAGGGGCACAAGGGCATCACCGCCTTCATCGTCGAGCGTGGATTCAGCGGCTTCTCCACCGAATCGCTCC
>VBJP01000033.1 GCA_005880165.1 Chloroflexota bacterium
AGCAGGCGAGTGAGGTTCGCTTACCGGGATTGAATGGTGGAGATGAGGGGACTCGAACCCCTGACCCCCGCGATGCGAACGCGGTGCTCTCCCAGCTGAGCTACATCCCCAAGGGCCGGCCGGAAGTATAGCAACGCCGCTCCGCAGGAGGCATCGGCGCCCCTTGTCAGTAGAACGTTTGTTCTATAGACTGACCGATGTGAACGCCTCCGCCACCGCTGTTCGCCCCCTGCCCGAGCTCCTCGAGAGCCTGCGCGCCAAGGGTTTGCGGCGAGGGGTGGGACCGATGGCCGGGGAGGCCGTCGCCGCTCCGTCACCGTCCAACCGGGGCGCAATTCCGTCCGGGTTCAGCGCGCTCGACGACGCCTTGCGCACCGGGGGCTGGCCGCGCGGCTGCCTCGCCCTGCTCGATGCGCCGCGCGGGAGCGGGGCGACCTCGCTGGCGATCGGGTCACTGGCGGCTGCCCAGCAGGCGGGTGGCATCGTGGCCTGGATCGATGCGGCCGGGTGCCTGGATGCTGCCACCGCCGAGCGGCTGGGAATCCAGCTGGAATGGCTGCTGGTCGTGCGACCGACATCGGCCCTGGAGGCAATCGAGCTGGCCGGGTGGCTCGCGCGCAGCGGTCTGGTGGACGCCATGGCCCTCGATCTGGGCGAGAGTCCGGACCCGGCCGGCGGCGAACGCCACCCGGGGCTCGTTGCCGGGCTCGACCGGCTGGGGCAGTTGCTGGTCCGCGGCCGCTCGGTCGCGCTGCTGCTCACCGGGGAGTGGCTTCGCGCTGCCGTGGCTCGCGTCGCCGCGGTGCGCCTCGCGCTCGAGCGCGAGGCCTGGCTGGCAGTGGGACGCGACCTGGTCGGGCAGCGGATACGGGCCACCGTCACGCGGCATCGCTGGGCGCTGGCCGGTGAGACCGCCTGGATCGATCTGTGGTTCGGCGAGGGCCGTCGCATCGATGCGTTGCTCCCGCCGCTCGCCGTTCCGCGGGAAGCGGCGCCGGCCCTGCTGCCGGCCCTGGCGCCAGACGCGGCCATCGCGGAGGCGGAGCCGGAGGAGCAGCCAGCCCTGCGCGTCCTCTCCGCCTGAGCACGAGAGCCGGCGTGGTGACCCGCATCCTGGCGCTCGTCTGGCCGACCCTTCGAGCCGCGCCGACAGATGGCCATGGTTCGGCTCGCGCGTCAGCCCACGAAGCAGCGAACGCCAAACCTGTCGTCGACGTCCCCGCCATGCTCGATCGTCTCGACGACCTCTCCCCGCGGATCGAGGCGGTCGACCGGGGCGTGGCCCTGGTCGACGTGACGGGCCTGGGACCGACCCTGGGGGATGAGCGGCGCATCGCGGCGCGCGCCGTGGCCCTGGTCCGCGAGGTGGCGACCCTGCCGGTCCGCGCGGGAGTGGGGGAGAACCGATGGCTGGCGGTCCTCGCCGCCCGCCTCGCCCTCACGACACGGCCCGACCCGTCCGTCCCGGTCGCCTTCCACGCCTTTCCGGCCGGCCTCGAGGCCACGCGAGCGGTGCTCGCGACGCTTCCCCTCGCCCTGCTCCCGGCGGATCCGGAGACCCGGCAACGCTTCGCGCTCTTTGGGCTGACCACCATGGGCGAGCTCGCCTCGTTGCCGCGATCCGCGATCGGGGCGCAGTTCGGCGCCAGCGGCGAGCGGCTACAGGCCCTGGCCCGCGGCGAGGATCCGCGGCCGCTCGTCCCTCGGCGGCGCCCGGAGCGGCTGATCCGCCGCATCAGCTTTGAGCCGCCGGTGGAGGGCGTGGGCGGGACCGGCCTCGTCCTGCGGCGGGCCTGCGGGGAGCTGTGCGATGCGCTGCGGCTCCGGCACCTCGCCCCGGGCCGCGCGACCCTGATCCTGGACCTCGAGGATGCGCCGGCGCTCAGCGTCGAGCTGACCTTCCCCGAGCCGGCGCTTGAGCCGGACTGGATCGCGCGGCTGCTCATCGGTCGCATGGAGGCCGCCTCCCGAACCCGTCACCTGCACGCGACCAGTCCGAAGGGAGAGGAGGAGCCGCGGGTGGTCGCCATCGGTCTGGCCTTCGACCGCCTCAGCGACCCGTCGGCACGCCAGCTTCCCGCCTTCCAGGCCCAGGCCGGTCGCTGGGAGGAGCTGCGCTGGTCGCTCGAGCGGCTGGCGACGCGCTTCGGCGAGGGTCGGCTGTGGCGGGCTCGGACGGAGCGCCCGAACGCATCGCTCTCCGAGCGGCAGGCACGCCTCCAGTCGGTCGGCCGGGAGGAGGAGCCGTGACTCGCCTGTACGTCAACCATCCATTGGTGCAGGTCGAGACCGATGAAGCCGGCACCCCCATCCGCCTGCGGATGGATGGCGTGACCCACGGCGAGGTGGGCATCTGCAACCAGTGGCGGGTCGACGACGACTGGTGGCGCGAGCCGGTGGCCCGCGTCTACTTCAAGGTCGTGACCCGCGACGGCCTGCTGTGCACCGTCTTCTGGGACGAGATCCGCGGCACCTGGCACCTCGAGCGGATCTTCGACTGAACCCACTATGCTCGCGGCATGGCCCAGGCCCAGCCCCAGGTGATCACCATCCGTGGCGGCACGCCGGACGACAATCAAGCGGCGTATCGCGTGCTCTACCTCGCGGTCAACGATCTCGCGCGGCGGATCGGCGCAGATCCCATTCCCGGCGAGATGGAGAGCTCCTATGCCAGGGGCGAACCGCTGTTCCGCCACCTCGCCGACACCGCCGCCGAATTCTGGGTGGCGGAGAACGCCGAGCGCGTCGTGGGATATGCCCGCTCCATCGAGCGCGGGGGGTTTTTCGAGCTCACCGAGTTCTTCGTCCTGCCCGAACACCAGTCGGCCGGCATCGGGCGCCGGCTGCTGGAGCGCACCTTCCCTGAGGATCGTGGCGAGATCCGGGTGATCGTGGCCACTACCGACGTGCGGGCCCTGGGCAGCTACGCCAAGGCCGGGATGACGGCGCGAACGGTGATCGCCAGCCTCATCGGTCCACCCCAGGCACGGGATGGCCCAATCACCACCCCCATGGAGATCATGCGCGTCGCCCCGGAGGATGGCGCGCTCGCCGAGCTCGCAGCGCTCGATCGCCAGGTCGCAGGCTTCGACCACGGCCCAACCATCCCGTGGCTCGCGGAGACCAGGGAGGCCCTCCTCTTCCGTCGCGACGGCCACGCAATCGGCTATGCGTTCGTGGCCAAGGCCGGCGTAGGGCCGATCGGTGCGCAGGAGCCAGATGCGCTGCCGACAATCCTCGACGAGGTCCTCCGGCGTACGACGGCCTTGGGAGCTCAGACGGTCAGCTTCGAGGTACCGATGTCGAACGGCGTCGCGCTCCGCCACCTCCTGGCGCGCGGCCTCACGATCGACCCGTTCCTTACCCTCCTCCTCTCCAACCGCGAGTTCGGCCAGATGGACCGATACCTCGCCTTCTCACCGCCCATCTTCCTGTGAGCGGAGAGCGCACGCCCCCGCGATTCCGGGTCGACCGACTCTGGCCGGATCCCGCCACCGACCTCGACCTGGACGATGCATTCGCCGACTTCGCGCCGCCGCCTGCGCCCGCGGGCCGGCTGCCGGTGGCCACCAACATGGTCACCACCATCGACGGTCGGGCACAGCGCATGGGGACTGCTGAGGGCCTCTCCGGCCGCGCCGATCGGCGCCTGATGCGCCTTTACCGCGTCGCGTACGACGCGGTGGGAAGTGGCATCGGCACGCTGCGCGCTACGGACTTCTGGTCGACCCTGCCCGCAGACCTCGCGGAGCGCCGGGCCGCAGCGGGCAGGCCGCCACAGCCTGTCGCCCTCGTGATCGCTGGCTCGGGGCCGGTTCCGACTGATCGGCGCTGGTTCGGCTGGGGTCAGCCCCGTCTGCTCGTGGTAGGTGCCGCATCGCCACTCGCATCCGGCGACAGGCCGATCCCAGGCGGCACGCAGCTGATCGTCGCGCCTACGGACCATCCCGACCCCCGCTGGGTCCTCGACCAGCTGGCCGGTCGGGGGATCGGCTCGCTCCTCCTGGAGGGCGGGCCGACCACCAACGCCGCGTTCCTGGCCGCGGGCTGCCTCGACGAGCTGTACTGGACGATTGGCGCGCGCGTCCTGGCCACCGAGGCGCTTCCGATGCTGACTCCCATCCGGGGCGGCTCGCCGTTCGCGGATGCGCCCCGCGAGGCGACGCTCGTCTCGGTGCACCGTTCCGAGGACGAGCTCTTCCTGCGCTACCGCTTCGAACCAGCATCGGTCCATGGTTGAGCTTGGCCCGATTGGGGTCTGGGGACACCTCGACAGCCTGCCCGTAGATCGGCTGCGCACATTCGCGCGCCGCGTGGAGGAGCTTGGCTACGGCGCGCTGTGGATGCCGGAGACGGTCGGGCGAGAGCCCTTCACCATCCTGGGCCTGCTCGCCGGCGAAACCCACCACATGCGGCTGGGAACCAGCATCGTCAGCATCTGGGGCCACGACCCCCAGACGACACGGATGGCGGCGATGACCCTGGCCGAGGCGACCAACGGTCGCTTCGTCCTCGGCCTGGGTGTCTCCCATCCCCATCTTGCCGAGAAGCTCCGCGGCCATACCTACGAGAAGCCGCTGACGCGCATGCGCGAATTCCTGGCGGCGTATCGGTCCGCCGTCTACAAGGGACCGATGGCGACGCCGGATCTCGGCGAACCGCCCGTCCTGCTCGCGGCCCTCCGCGAGCGAATGCTCGGGCTTGCTGCCGCCGAGACGGACGGCGCCTTCCCCTACCTGTTCACAGCGGATCGGGTCGCCTGGGCCCGCGGCGTCCTGGATCGGGCGGCAGCGAGTGCTGGACAGCCGCGTCCCGTTTTGGCGGTCTCGATGCCCGCAGTCTTGGAGGCGGATCCAGGGCCGGCTCGCGACGCCGCCCGCGCCTACCTGGCGCCGTACCTGCGGACGCCGAACTACCGGGCCAGCTGGGAGCTGCAGGGGTTTGGGCCCGATGACTGGGAGAAGCCCGGCAGCGACCGGCTCGTGGATGCCATGGTGGCTTGGGGATCGGTCGCCAGGCTGCGGGATGCGCTCGCCAAGCTGCACGCCGCGGGCGCGGACCACGTGGCGGTCATTTCTCTCGGTCCAGACGGCAGCACCGAGTACCTTCCGGTCCTCGAGGCGCTGGCACCCGCCTGATGAACCCGGCTTGGCGCGAGGCCGGGCGTACCGGCTATTCCATCTCGATTGAGCCGGCGATCGGGCCCTCACCGGTCCTCGGCCTTCCGCGCTCCTCAGCGCCAGCCCCCTCGACCCAGGTGAGCCGGCGGACCTCAGGGATGCTGAGCACCGCGAGATTGGCGCCGATGCTCAGCACCGCCGCTCCGATGAGGGTCGCTGGAGCGCCGATGAGGAGTGCCACAGGACCCGCCACCGAAAAGCCAATCGGCTGGAAGATGATCGACGCCAGCCAGTCATAGCTGCTGACTCGGGAAAGCGCCGCCGGCGGGACGTGCTGCTGCATGGCCGTGTACCACCAGGTGTTCGTCAGGTCGATCACCGCGGACTGCGTCGCAGCGGCGACCAGGATCACCGGCAGCGCGAGTGGCGGCGCGAGCGCAAACATCGGCAGGCTGAACGCGGTTCCCAGGGCGAATGCCGTCGCCAGGGGATGCCGCGGTTTCCAGCGCAAGGCGATAAGGGCGCCGATGAGGCCACCGACCCCCAGCGCGGTCACGATCACGCCCCATGCCGTCGGTCCGCCGAGCTTGTTCTGCGCAATGACCGGGCCTAACACGAAGATGGGCGCCATCGCCACGTTCGAGAAGCCAAAGGTGACGATCGAGGCGAGCAACCATCTGCGATTGACGACCTCGCGCCACCCTCCCGCCAGCTCGGACAGAAAGCCCCTGCTCGCAGCAATCTGAGCCTGGCTCGGCAGGCGGAGTGCGAGCAGGGAGGCCGCGCTGATCGCGAAGGTGGCTGCGTCGGCGGCGAAGACCCACCCGGGACCGATGGTGACCACCAGCAGCCCCGAGATGGATGGCCCGATGATGCCCGAGGCGCTGCGCGACACGCTCATCAGCGCGTTGCCCTGCTGAAGACGTTCCGAGCGGAGGGTCTGAGGGATTAGGCCGGTCGCGGCCGGGAAGAAGAATGCACTCGCCGCACCGATCACCGCCGCGCCGACGATTAGGTGCCAGAGGTGGGCGCCGCCGGTCAGGAGCAGCCAGGCGAAGACGATCTCCACGCCCCCGCGCACGATATCCGCGACGACCATGACCAGTTGGCGTGGAAGACGGTCGGCCCAGACGCCGCCGACCAGGATCAAGAGGACGCGCGGCAGCGTGAAGGCCGCCAGCACCAGACCGATGCCGGTCGCCGAGCCGCCCAGACCCAGCACCGCGAAGGCCATGGCGACCGGGATGAGCGAGTCGCCCACGGCGCTTGCGGTCTGGCCGATCCAGAGCAGCCGGAACGGCCGATCCCGGAGAGGGCCCAGCCGCCTGGCTACCGCTTCTGGCGCTCGCATGCCGCCATCGTCACCCATTCCGGGACGGCGTCGCAGGGCCGACCCGCGCGGTCTTCTCAAAATAGAACGTTCGTTCTATCATGAATGGTCCAAATGGCGGGACCGAACGACTACTGCGAGCTCCACTCCCACAGCAACTTCAGCTTCCTGGACGGCGCGAGCCACCCAGAGGACCTCGTCGCCCGCGCCGCCCTGCTCGAGATGCCGGCCCTGGCGATCACCGATCACGCCGGCATGTACGGCGCCGTCCGCCTCTGGAAGGCGACGCAGCAGACGGACACTCCGGCCGCCCGCGAGGCGGGCCTCGTCCCGGTCCGCCCGATCATCGGTGTTGAGATCGCCATTCCTCGCGACGAACGCGAGCTGCGCGCCGCTCGCCGCGGCCGCAAGCTGAATGACCCGATCCGCGGCGCCAAGGCGAGCCGCGGCTGGCCTGGCGAGCTCCACGCGGGCCCCGCCCCGGGCGACCACCTCGTGCTGCTGGCCCGCGACGCGGCCGGCTACACCGCCCTTTCGCGGCTCATCTCTCACGCGCACCTCGCCGGCGAGAAGCAGTTCCCCATGTTCGAGCGCGCGCAGGTCAAGGCTGCCCTCGATGTCGCACGGGGCCACCTCTTCGGTCTGAGCGGCTGCCGAAATGGCGCAATTCCCCGCCGGCTCCTCGCCGGGGAGCGCGATTCCGCGCTGGAGGCCACGCGTCACTGGGCCGCCCACTTCCAAGATGGCGACTTCGCTGTCGAGCTCTCCCATCACCACGGCCCAGACGACGACTGGCTCGTCGCCCAGCTTGCCGCCCTGGCCGACGACGCGGGCCTCCCCACGGTGGTCACCAACGAGGTGCACTACGCCGAAGCGGGTGGCCATCGGCTCCAGGACGTGCTCGTTTGCATCCGCCACGGCGCCAGCCTCGACGAGGCCCGCGAGCTGCTCCTGCCGAACGCGGAATATCGCGTCAAGCCCGGACGCGAACTGGCCGCCATTGGCGCGGCACTCCCGGACCCACGAGCCCGCCGCGCCTGGGCGGAGGGGATCGCGCAGGCGGGCGACATCGGTCAAGCCTGCCGCCTGGTAATGGACTTCGAGCGCTACCGGTTTCCGGGCTTCACGGTCCCCGAGGGCGAGACGCCGTTCTCATATCTCTACCAGCTTGCGCACGAGGGCTTACGTCACCGTTACCGGCCCATTACCAAGCGTGCCCTGGAGCAGCTGACCCACGAGCTCGGGATCATCGACCGTACCAACCTGGCCGAGTTCTTCCTGATCGTCTGGGACCTCATGGAGTTCGCGCGGGCGAAGGGGATCATCGGCCAGGGACGGGGGAGTGCCGGCGACTCGATCGTGGCCTACGCCCTGGGCATCACCAAGGTCGACCCGATCGAGCACAAGCTCCTCTTCGAGCGCTTCATTAACGAGGCGCGCGCCCTCCCGGACATCGACATCGACTTCGACGTCAACCGTCGCGAGGAGGTGATCCAGTACGTTTACCAGCGGTACGGCGCGGACCACGCAGCCATGGTCTGCAACGTGATCACCTACCGCGCGCGATCCGCCGTGCGTGAAGTGGCCAAGGCGCTTGGTTTCCCGACCAAAGCGATCGACACCGTCGCCAAGGCACTCGACACCCGCGACGCCAGCGACGTGGCGCGCGACCTGGCCCTGGATGGATCGTTCGCCTGGCTGTTCGAGGAGCTCGGAGTGCCAATGGACGTCCTGGCCACACCCTCCGGCCGGGATGGTCGAGCCCAACCCGAGACCGATACCGCCGCAGGACCGTTCGCGCATGACTTCGTCAAGCCGACCTCCGACAGCAGCTGGAACCACCGGCCACGCCCGATGCTCCGCCCCGATCTGGCTGCCGCCGAAGCGCGCGCCAGAGAGGTGGCCAACGATCACGACGGCCGGCCGTACAGCGAGGGTGGCTGGTATCCGCCGCGACGGCCGAGCGTCCTCGACCAGTCGGTCACCCAGGTCCGTCACGAGAGCTGGCAGCAGAAGCGCTACGGCGCCGGGAGCGCACCTGGCTCGGCACCTGGCTCGGCATCGGGCTCGGCGCCCGGCTCGGCCTCGGGCTCAGCGCTAGGCTCGCCCGCCGGGGCGTCACTCGATCTTCCCCAGCCTCGAGACAACGGCTCGCCGGGACCCTCGAACGATCCGCCGCACGTCCTCGAGCTGGTGGACGGGGCGCGGCCGCACGTGCGCGTGGACCCGGAGAGTGGCATACCGATTCATGAACGGCGCCGACCGCAGGTCATCCGGCCTCGCTTCGGAGGCGAGACCGGATCGGCGATTACGTCTGGTGCTGCAAGAGCGCCAGATGACCCCTTTGGGCGCTCGCGAAGCACCCAGAGTGATAAGAGAGCGTCAAACAGCGCAGACGGGCGCCCTTGGAGTACTCGAGGTAATACGCCTCCGCTCCGCGACGAGGAAGCCGGCTCTGAGCTCGGCGCCACCCTGCACGCGCTGCCGCGCAACCGATGGCAGTGGCTGTTGGCACTCTGCTCCGAGATCGATGGCTTCCCGCGCCACCTTGGGATCCACGTCGGCGGCATGCTGGTGACGCGGACTCCCCTCATCGACCTGGTCCCCATCGAGCGTGCCACGATGCCCGGTCGGGTGGTCACCGAGTTCGACAAGGAGGACGTCGAGGCGCTGGGACTCGTGAAGATCGACCTCCTCTCCCTGCGCACCCTTGGCGTGGTGAGCGACGTCCTCGACCGCGTCGCCCGCGACACCGGCGAGCGCCCGGACCTCGACAACCTCCCCCACGATGACCCGGAGGTCTTCGCCTCCATCCGCACCGCCGACACGGTCGGGATGTTCCAGATCGAGTCGCGCGCCCAGATGCAGGCGCTCCCCAAGGCGCGCCCCGAGCGCTTCGAGGACCTCGTGGTCCAGGTCGCGATCATCCGTCCCGGCCCCATCCAGGGCAACGCCGTCCACCCGTACCTGCGACGGCGCGCCGGAGCCGAGCCGGTCACCTACCTGCATCCCAGCCTGCAGCCCATCCTCGAGGACACCCTGGGCGTGATCCTCTACCAGGAACAGGTGATGCAGATCGCCATCGCGGTGTGCGGCTACTCCGCGCTCGAGGCCGACATCTTCCGCAAGGCGATGGGCTCCCATCGGTCCCACCAGAAGATGCAGGCGGAGCGCGATCGCTTCGTCGGTGGCGCCGTGCGCACCGGCCTCACGGAACAAGATGCCGAGGAGCTCTTCCGCCGCTGCTCAGCCTTCGCCGAGTTCGGCTTCGCGCGGGCCCACGCGGCGGCCTTCGCCAAGATCACCTACGACACCGCCTGGCTCAAGCTCCACTACCCGGTCCACTACCTGGCGGGGCTGTTGAACAACCAGCCGATGGGCTTCTACTCGCCCTCGGTGCTGGTGGGCGATGCCCGGCGTCATGGCGTGCAGGTGCTGCCGGTCGACGTCAACGCCTCGGCCTGGGAGCACGGCACGGAGCGCATCGGCGACTCGGGCGACCCGCGCCGCGACTACGCGATGCGCCTGGGACTGCGCCAGGTGAAGGGGATCGACGAGGCGAGCCGCGAGCTGCTCGACGAGCAGCGAGCCATCGGTCCCTACAGCGGCGTGCGCGACTTCGTCGCCCGCACGGGGCTCGGCGAACAGGTCGTCGAGCGCCTGATCAGCGTGGGAGCCTTCGACTGGACCGATATCCCCCGTCGCGAGCTGCTCTGGCAGCTCCGCACCACGCTGGCCGATGCGGATCCGGACCGCCCTGCGCTGGGCCTCACCGACGATGCCCAACGCGCCCTCGGCGCCTCGCTCCCGCCCATGACCTTCGCGGAGCGGCTCGCCGCCGACTACCGGGAGCTGAGCCTCTCGCCCACGGCCCACCCCGTGGAGCTCTTCCGCGAGCGGGTGACGGCGCGCGGCGTGATCCCGATTGGCGAGGCGGCCCGGCGGCGCGATCGGTCCAGGGTCAGGCTGGCGGGGCTGGCCGTCTCGATCCAGCACCCCATGACCGCCAAGAACTTCGTGTTCATCGCGCTCGAGGACGAGACGGGGATGATCAACGTCACCGTCCGGCCACAGGTCTACACCGCGTATCGGGCCCTGCTGCACCGGCATCCGCTGCTAGTGATCGACGGCGTCCTCCAGGTGGAGGGCGAAGTGCTCAATGTCGTCGCGCGCCGGATCCATCCGGTCGACGCGGTGGTCGCAGAGGCTGCTGCTCCAGACGGTCGCGAACGCTCGACCGCCATCGACCTGGCCAAACAGCAGCGCATGTTCCGCTGAGCTCCCGGTGACCCCGCGAATCTCTGTTGGCATGCCCGATGCGCCCACGGCTTGCCATGGCCACAGAAAAGCAGCGGGAAGCCGCGCGCAGGAACATCAAGAAGGCCCAGGCCGCCGCCAAGTCCAAGCGGACCATCGCCAACCTGCCGAAATCTACGCGTACTGCGCTCGGCAAGCAGGGCGCCAAGCTCGCAAAGCAGAAGCGCGGAAGCTGATTCGGCGAGGGTGCACCCGGCAGAATGCCGAGGCACCCATATCCTGAGAGCGTGGGAACGCTCGCCGAGGAGGTCCGAGCCTTCGCCTTCGGCCTGCCGGAAGCCTGGGAGGACCATCCCTGGGGCGAATCCGTGGCGAAGGTCGGCAAGAAGGTGTTCGTCTTCTTCGGCGCGGATCAGCCGGCCGATGGCGGCTGCTGGCTGGGCGTTAAGCTGCCGGAGTCGAAGGACGACGCCCTGGCACTGCCGTTCAGCCGGCTGATGGGTTACGGCCTGGACCGCGGTGGATGGGTTGGCATTCAGGCACCGCCGGACATGCCCCTGGAGGTGCTGACACGGTGGGTCGAGGAGAGCTACCGAACCGTGGCGCCGAAAGCGATGCGGAGGAGCCGAGCGAAACCAGACGACTCGCCGGGGCCCTGAGTCCGGGAACCACATCAGTCCTTCGGTCGTCTTGGGCGCATTCGACGGCATCGAGCATTGCCAAGCCGTCGCGCACAGGAGGACGCGCAGATGCGCCGTCTCACCATCGTCGCCGCGACTGCCGTCGCGACGCTCCTGCTCACCGCAGGACCCACCTTCGCATGCGGCGGTCTCATCGGTCCGAACGGCGCGGTCAACCTGCTCCGCACCACCACCCTGGCGGCCTACCACGACGGCGTGGAGCACTACGTCACCGCCTTTCAGTTCGCAGGTGGCGGAGGCCAGTTTGGGTCTATCGTGCCGCTCCCCGGAGTTCCGACAAAGGTGGAGAAGGGCGGTGACTGGACACTCCAGCGCCTGATTCGCGAGACCGATCCACCAGTGCCAAGCCTCCTCTTCGCGGCAGCCGGTGCGAGTCGGGATTCTGCCCAGGTCATCCTCCAGGTCCGCATCGATGCCCTCGACATCACCGTCCTGAAGGGCGGTGGCGACGAGGTCGGCGCCTGGGCCAAGGACCATGGCTTCCGGCTGCCACCCGACGCGCCGGAGGTGCTCGACTTCTATGCAAATCGGTCGCCGATCTTCCTGGCCGCCGTCTTCGACGCCGACGCGGCGCGCGCTCGGCGGCAGTCCATCGGTGACGGCACGCCGGTGCACATCACCATTCCGACCGCCAACCCGTGGGTGCCGCTCCGCATCCTGGCCCTCGGCAAGACCGGCGGCGAGAAGGTGGAGGCCGATGTCTACCTGCTCAACGACCGCCAGCCGGCGCTCCTGCCCGACCCGAATGCCAATGGCCTCAAGCTGCAGGTCAGCGAGCCAGCGAGCGCCGGCCTGCTGAAGGATCTCCGCTCCGACAAGGGCATGGGTTGGATCCCGCAGCACGCCTGGTTGAGCAAGGTTCGGATCGACGGCAACGCCAGCGACCTGCGCTTCGACCTGGCCATCGACGCCAGCGGGCGCGGCCAACCGTCGCTACGAGATGCCGGGCTGGCTCCCTTCGGACCGATGCAGCCACCGGCCCCCTGGGTCGGCTGGGTGCTCCTGCTGGCGGCGGTGGGTGTGGGTCTTCCTGTCTTTGGTGGCGCCTATCTCGCCAGGCTCGCCACCCGGCGCATGCCGCCGGCCGGCGCCTGATGTCATCCGTGTCGCGACGCGCCGCCGCGGCGCTCCTGGCAGCGTTGCTGCTGGGGGTGGTCGTCTCGGGCTGTGGCGGCGCGTCGCCGATGCGGATCCAGATCACGATCCATTACTCGCGCTACGACCCGTCGCGACTCACGGTTCCGCACGGCGTCCCGGTCACTTTCGTCATCATCAACAGCGACCCGATCGACCACGAGTGGATCGTAGGCGACGCCGCCCTTCACCAACGCCACCGCACTGGAACCGAACCGGTGCACAACGCCCGGCCGACCGAGATCACGATCCCGGCGCTGACCACCAGGGAGACGACCGTCACCTTCGACAAGCCGGGCGTGCTGCAGTACATCTGCCATCTGCCGAAGCACGAGGACTACGGCATGGTCGGGTGGCTGACCGTCACCTGATTCCTGGCGGCTTCAGACGCCGATGAGGCTCGGGAGGAGGCCCCCGAACAGATAGCCTGCGATGCCGGCAAACGCTCCGAGCGCCAGAATCTCGAGGCCGGAGCGCATCCAGTCCCCGCGGGTCCAGCGCGACTTGAGAACGCCGATCCCGAAGAGCACCACGCCGGTCGCCAGCACGCTGCCGAAGATCGCGGCGCGGACGGGCAGGAGCAGGTAGGGGACGATCGGCACCAGCGAGCCGACCCCGAACGAGACGCCCATGACCATGGCGCCCTGCATCGGCGAGCCCTCGGAATGCTCGGCCGTCAACCCGAGCTCCTTCTCGACCATGGTTTTGAGCAGCACATCGGGGTGCTGCGCGAGGGTGTTCGCCATGCCTGCAGCGCGGTCGCGCGGCAGGCCGTCCTCCTCCAGCATGAAGGCGACCTCCGCCTCCGCCTCGCCCGGCCGCTCAGCCACTTCCTCGCGCTCACCGACCATCTGAGCCGCGAAGATCTCCCGCTGGCTCTTGCTCGACATGTACTCGCCGGCCGCCATGCTGAAGACCCCGGCCAACGCGGACGCAATTCCCGCTACCAGGACGGGGAATCGGTCTGCCGAAGCACCGGCCACGGTGCTAGCCACGGCCAGTGTCGAGACCAGGCCATCCTGGGCCCCGAAGATCGCCTCGCGGATCTCGCCCAGCAGGCTCGCCTTGCGGCGCTCGTCGGCCAGGTGTCGCTGGATCCAGCCCCGGTCGAACTGGCCGGCCGGCAGGTTCGCCCGAGCCGCCTCGTCATCGAGCGGGTGTGTCTGCGCGGGCGTGCTCATGAACCGATGCTAGCGGACTCACCGTATTAGGGGTGGAACGCAGAGAGGCCTGAGCGCGTCCCGCACGCAAATCCCCGTGTCCGGAGGACCTATCGATGTCAGATCCACGTTCCGCTCGGCGCCTCGCGGCGATGTCCATCCTGACGGCGGCGCTCGTGCTCCTGCTCGCCGCCTGCAGCGGCGGGAATGCCTACGCGCCCGCAGCCGCCTCTGGCGGCGCGGCCGCGGCAGGGCAGCCCTCCTCTGCGCCTCAGGGCGCTGAGACGTCGGGTCCAAAAGCGCAGTTCGCCCAGGACGAGCGCCAGATCGTCAAGACCGGGGAGATCACCCTCGAGGTCGACAACGTCGCCAATGCCCTCGCACGAGTCCGCGCCATGGCGGTCGAGCTGGGTGGGTACGTGGGTGGGGCTCAGGCCGGCACGCTCGACCAATCCGCGACCGTCATGCTGCGTATTCCTGCGCCGCGCTTCGACGATGCCCTGACCCGGCTCCACGAGATCGGTAGCAAAGTCCTGGTCGAGGCGACCCACGAGGAGGATGTCACCGCAGCCGTGGTCGACCTGGAGGCGCGCCTGAAGAACCTCAGGGCGTCCGAGGCGCAGTACCGCGTTCTCGTGGCTCGCGCCACCAAGATCGAGGACATCCTTGCCGTGCAGTCGCGGCTGGATGAGGTTCAGGGCCAGATCGAGCAGCTGAGCGCTCAGCTCAAGCAGCTGAGCAACCAGGCTGACCTGTCGACCCTGACCGTGACGCTGCAACCCAGGGCGCAGCCGATCCAGGCGGCGTCATCGACATGGGATCCCGGCGAGACGGCCTCGAACGCCGCCAGTGCATTGCTGCAGATTGGGCAGGCGCTCGGCACAATCGGCATCTGGCTGGCCATCGTTGGGCTGCCCGTGGTCATCGTGCTGACCTTGATCGCGTTCGTGCTGTCGCGGACCCGCCTCCTTCGGCGACCCGTTCGGGCCGGCCCCGGATCGAGTGACGCGTGAGGAAGCTCAGCGCCGGCCGATGAACGACCAGGCGAGCGGAATCAGTCCCGCCGCCACCGCAGCCTTCAGCGCGTCCCATGGCAGGAAGACGATGGCGCCCTGGTAGATGGCGGTCCACGGGTCAAGGGGCACGACGAGAGCCAGGACCGGCACGCCGACCGCATAGATCAGCAGCGTGCCGAGGGCCATGAGGCCGATCATGCCGAGCGGTGAGCGGTCCCATCGGCGTTCGGCCAGCCAGCCCACCAGGGCTCCCGCCAGCACGAAGCCGAAGAGATAGCCGCCGGTGTAACCGAAGAGCTTGGCGAGGCCGGAGGCACCCTGGGAGTAGACCGGGAAGCCGAAGGCGCCGGCGAGCACGTAGAGCGCCATCGAGAGCGCTCCGCGCCGCGGCCCGAGAGCGGTCCCAACCAACAGGACGGATCCGGTCTGCAGGGTGTATGGGACGGTGGTCCAGGGCGCCGTGAAGGAGACCTGGGCGGCGAGCGCCGTGAGGGCGGCGCCGGCCGCGACCAGCACCCCGTCGCGGATGAGCGGTGAGACGCCGGGGCGAGCGAGGGCGTCGGTCAGGACGTCGGCGAGGGTGGCGGGCTCGGTGACGGCGCGACGTGCGCCCAATGCGGTCATCGGCTCCTCCGATTCTGGGTGGTCGATGCGCTAGACTGTCCGCGGTCCTTTAAGGCCGGCACAGTGATGCCGGAAAGGAGCATAGATGCAGACGGTATCTCGAATCGAGCCTCGGACGCCGGCCGCCCACGAGCGGCAGGCGTTCTTTTCATCTTCGGGACCGATGGCGATGGATGCGCCGCTGCTGCACCCGCCGCGTCACGGCCTCCTGGCCCTGGAGGACGGCATCGTCCAGGAAGGCGTGCTCCGTGGCGCACCCGCCGCGGCCGAGGGGGATCTCATCTTCACTACCGCCGCCACGGGGTGGGGAGAGGTGCTGACCGATCCTTCGTATGCCGGTCAGATCGTGGTCCTCACCCACCCCATGGCCGGCAACTACCGCATCACCGCCGGCGAGCTGGAGTCGGGGCGG
Source organism: Chloroflexota bacterium (assembly GCA_005880165.1). GTDB lineage: Bacteria > Chloroflexota > Limnocylindria > QHBO01 > QHBO01 > CF-82. The sequence continues at coordinate 15,755 of VBJP01000033.1, forward strand.
GTGCATGCGCGTGCTCTGGTGGTCGGTCGGCTGGTGACGCCGCCCGCCGGCCCCGGGTGGTCCTTGGAGGAGCTCCTGGTGTCCGGCGGCATCCCGGCGATCACCGGTATCGATACGCGCGCCCTGACCCTCCAGCTGCGACGCGGCGCCCGACGCCGCGCGGTCATCCGAACCACGGAGGTGCCCGTCCCCGAAGCGATCGCCGAGGCCAAGGCGAGCCCCACCTGGGAATCGGTCGATCACGTCGCCACGGTGGCGACCGCCGAGCCGTTGTACGTTCCTCCCAATGGGCCGCGGCGCGGTCGCGCGGTTCTGGTCGACTTCGGGGTGAAGCGCTCGCTGCTCACAGCACTGGCGGCTCGCGGATTCGAGATCACCGTCCTCCCGCCGGACGTCACGGCGGCTGCCGTTGCCAGTGAAGAACCCGACCTCGTCGTCCTCTCCCCGGGACCTGGAGATCCGGCGCGGATGGAAGCCCAGATCGCGCTCGTCCGCGAGCTCGCCGCCGACGCGGTCGCCGGCGGGCCACCAATCCTGGGCATCTGCCTCGGCCACCAGCTGCTGGCCCTCGCCGCTCGCGCGCCGACGTGCCGCCTGGCGGTCGGGCACCACGGTGGGAACCACGCGGTGATAGAGGTCGAGACCGGGCGCGTCGACATCGGCGCCCACAACCACGAGGTTGCGGTGCTCGAGGATCCGGCCCTGGCCGCGGCGGGCTACCGGGTCAGTCACCGGGACCTGAACGACGGGACCGTCGAGGGACTCGTGCATGCCTCGGGCCGCATCGCCTCGGTCCAGTTCCATCCCGAGGGTGCTCCGGGCCCGATCGACGCGGCTCGCGTCTTGGACCTCGCCACGGCGGGCGCGCTGGCTGACAGGCAGGGCGCATTCCCCATAGCGCGCGCATGAGCGCGACCCGGCGCGTGCTGGTGATCGGCTCCGGGCCGATCGTCATCGGCCAGGCAGCCGAGTTCGACTACGCCGGCGTGCAGGCCTGCCTGGCGCTGCGTGCGGAAGGGGTGGAGACCATCCTGGTCAACTCGAATCCGGCGACGGTGATGACCGACCCGGACGTGGCCGGAACCGTGCTCATCGGCCCGCTCACGGTCGACAACCTGGGCCGCATCATCGCGAGCCATCGGCCCGACAGCTTGCTGCCGACGCTGGGAGGGCAGACCGGCCTCAACCTGGCGGTCGCGCTCGACGACGCCGGCATCCTGGATCGGTACGGAGTCCGCGTGCTCGGCACCCCACTCGCCGCGGTTCGCGCGGCCGAGGATCGCGGTGGATTCCGCGAGCTGGTCACCGGGATCGGCGAGCCGGTCCCCGAGTCGGCCGTGATCGAGTCGCTGGAGGAGGGCGTGCGGTTTGCGGAGGCGCTCGGCCAGCCGGTCGTCGTCCGTCCCGCATTCACCCTCGGGGGCGGAGGTGGGGGCTTCGCCTTCAGCGTGGCCGAGGCACGGGAGCGGATCGCCCACGGGCTGCAGGTGAGCCCCATCGGCCAGGTGCTGGTGGAGCGCAGCCTTCTTGGCTGGAAGGAGATCGAATTCGAGGTGCTCCGCGACTCCGCGGACACCACCATCGCCATCTGCGGGATGGAGAACATGGATCCGATGGGGGTCCACACTGGCGACTCGATCGTGGTGGCGCCCATCCAGACCCTGCCCGATCCCCTCGTCCAGTCACTGCGCCGCTGCGCCCTGAAGATCGTGCGGGCCCTGAAGCTGGAGGGCGGCTGCAACGTCCAGCTGGCCGTGTCGCCCGACCACGACGACTACCGGGTCATCGAGGTCAACCCACGAGTGAGCCGTTCATCGGCCCTCGCCAGCAAAGCGACCGGCTACCCGATCGCCCGTGTCGCGGCGCTCATCGCGCTCGGGCGCCGCCTCGACCAGATGCCGAACCCCGCGACCGGCGGTGGATCGGCCGCTTTCGAGCCGGCGGTCGACTACGTGGTCGTCAAGCTGCCGCGCTGGCCATTCGACAAGTTCCCCGCCGCCGATCGCCAGCTGGGCGTGCAGATGAAGTCTACCGGCGAGGCCATGGCCATCGACCGCGAGTTCGGGCCGGCTCTGCTGAAAGCGATCCGCTCGCTCGAGCCACGAGGTCGCGGCTGGCTCTGGGAAGATCCGCAATGGGAGCTGGCCGCACGAGGTCCCGAGGATTTGGTCGCGTTCCTGGCCCCCTCGGATACGCGGCTGTGGCGGCTCGTCGCCCTGCTGCGGCGCGGTCATGCGGACGCCACGCTGCTGAGCGCCGTCACGGGGATCGCGCCGTGGTTCCTCGAACGCCTTGCCGAGCTGGTCGAGGCCGAACGGGCACTCGACGGCATGCCGCTCAGGACAGCCAAGCGGGCGGGATTCGGCGACGCCGAGATCGCGGCGCTCTCCGCAGTGCCGCCGGCGGCCATCCGCCGCGCTCGGGTGCGCGCCCGGATCGCCCCTTCGTACCGGCGGGTCGACACCTGCGCGGGGGAGTTCCCGGCCGAGACGCCGTACTTCTACAGCTCCTACGCGCTGCCAGAAGTGCCGCCGCCCACCGAGCGACGCAGCGTGATCGTGGTGGGCTCGGGGCCGATCCGCATTGGCCAGGGGATCGAGTTCGACTACTGCAGCGTGCGCGCAGCGTGGACGATCCGGGAGATGGGCCTCGACGCGGTGGTCATCAACAACAACCCGGAGACCGTGTCCACCGACTACGACGCCTGCAGCCGCCTCTACTTCGAGCCGCTCGACACCGAGAGCGTGCTCGACGTGATCGACCACGAGCGCAACCTAACCGGTGAGCCCCCCATCGTGCTGCTCACCTTCGGGGGACAGACGGCCATCGACCTGGCGAAGGACCTGGCCTATGCCGGCGTGCCGATCGCCGGGCTTGGCGCAGAGGCGATCGAGACCACCGAGGATCGCGAGCGGTTCGCCACGCTGCTGGATCAGCTCGGTCTGCTGGGCCCGCGCGGCCAGCTCGCGTCCGACGCGCCTGGGTTGCAGGCGGCCATCCAGGCGCTGGGGCTGCCGATCATCGTGCGACCGTCGTGGGTGATCGGAGGCAGGGGAATCGCCGTGCTTCGGTCCCCTGGCGACGTGGAGGCCTATCTGCGCACGGAGGTCGGCTGGCCGCTGCGGGTCGACGAGCTGGTGCGAGGGATTGAGCTCGACGTGGACGCCATCGCGGATGGCGAGCAATGGTGCGTCCCGGGCATCCTCGAGCAGATCGAACCACCCGGCGTGCACTCTGGCGACAGCGTGGGGGTGCTGCCGCCCCAGCGACTGTCGCGGGCCGTCCAGGAGGAGGCCGCCGCGATTGCCGGCCGGATCGCGCTGGCGCTCGGCCTGCGTGGCGTGCTCAACGTGCAGATGATCGCGGCAGACGACGGCCGGCTGATCGTCATCGAGGCAAATCCCAGGGCCAGTCGCACGGTACCCATCGTCGCCAAGGCGACCGGCCGCGACGTGGTTGCGGCGGCCGTGCGTTGTGCGCTGGGGTCCACGCTAGGCGAGGCCGGCCTCGAGCCGGGTCTGGCAGCGGATGGACCGATGGTGGCCGTCAAGGCGCCGGTCGACTCCCTTTGGCGTCTGCCGGGAGTTGACCTCGAGCTGGGTCCGGAGATGCGTTCCACCGGGGAGGTCCTGGGCCTGGCGCCCGGCTACCAAGAGGCGATGGCTGCCGCCGTGGAGGCAGTCGCGGCGCATCGCTGACGCACGCAGAGAGCCGTCGAAGCCCCGGTACGGAGGGTTCCCGGGCCACGACGGCTCTCTCAAGGCGCGCCCAGGGCCCGTCCCATCCGCTGGCGGAGCGGTGTCAGGGCCGCCTCTGGCCCGAGCTTCCGTCGGCGGCGCCGCTCGCCACGAGGAGGAACGGCCCGGGCGCGTCTTGCCCACCACATGTGCACATGGCGTGCCAATCCTCGCGCCGACTAGCGGCGGGTCGCCGCGCGGCAGGGTCGCCTAGCGGCGCCTCCCGCGCGCGGCAGCCGGACGTGGACGTTGGTCGGCGAGCCGCCGGCGAAGATACCCGCCGTACCACCCGGCCACGAAACCGACCACCAGCTGCAGAGCAGTCTGGCTCGCGAGTGCGACCAGCACCTGGTTCGGTGACAGGAGACCCGAGCGCGTCCCGTACTGGACGAAGAACCAGGCGACCGCGCCCCATCCGACCAGCACCGCGGCGACGCCGAAGAGCCACGGCCGCTGCCATCCGATCCAGCCCGCGGCGATGAGTGCGGTGTACTGCGCGACCGACGCGACCAGCGCCACTGTTCCGCCGGCGAGCGTGAAGGGCCAGGCCACCATCCAGATGAGGGCCGGCACCAGCCACATGATCGGATGGCGAGCGAGCAGCCACAGTACCGCGACCAACGGCCGGGCGGGGCCGGCATAGGTGAATCCCGCCAGCGGATCGCCCTTGCCAGCGAGTGGCGGCGCCGGTGGCACGAGTCGTTGGAGGAAGCCGCCGGCGGCCGGCCGTTGCTGTGCTTCTTCGGGTTCGTTCGCCTCCCACTCCGGATCACTCGCCTGACCCTGCGCGGCGAGGCGAGCTCGTCGGCGGGCCTCCGCGCGACTCGACTGCTGGGCGGTGGGTCGATTGCTCATCAGGCGCAGGAGTGTACGCGAGATGCGGGCGTCGACGGCTCAAAGCGTTCGACAATCGGACGGTAACCGCACGGTAAGCGCCCAGGCCGCACGCTGTCCGCCCCTGCACGCCTCCGCTCCTTCGAGGTGTGCACGTGTCCGGCATCATGTCTCTCCAGGCTCGCGTTTCCGTTCGTGTCCTGCTCGCCGCCCTGCTCTCGCTCTTCATCACCGTGCTGGCCATCGGTCCTGCGATCGCGCAGTTCGAACCCATGGAGGGAGCCGGTGGCGCAGCGAGCGACGCCGACACGCTCACCCACCTGGTGGTCAGCGAGCTGGTCACCGGTGGAGCAAGCGCGTCTGACGAGTTCGTCGAGGTCTACAACCCCTCGCCGGACGCTCTCCCTCTCGAAGGCCTGGAGCTCGTCTACGTCAGCGCCAGCGGCGCCACGGTGACGCGCAAGGCCGCCTGGACCGTCGGCGCCCCGCTTATGCCTCCCGGTGCCCATTGGCTCGTCGCCAACACGGCCGGGCTCTATGCGCCGATGGCCGACACGACCTACGCCAATGGCCTGGCCGCGACGGGAGGGAGCGTCGCGCTGCGCATCCAGGGCGCGACGACCGCAATCGACGCTGTGGGCTGGGGAACCGCGACCAGTACCTGGCTCGAGGGAGTGCCGGCTCCCGCTGCTCCTGCCGGCTCGAGCCTCGAGCGGCTGCCGGGAGGCCTGGCCGGGTCGGGGCAGGACACGGACGACAACAGCGCAGACTTCGTGGCGCGCGCGACACCGGATCCGCAGAACGCCGCCGCCGCACCGATCGCATCGCCATCTCCGTCGCCGTCGGCGACACCGACCGAGTCAGCCTCCCCATCGGCGTCTCCGAGCGTTCTGCCGTCACCAACCGTCTCGCCATCCATCACCGAATCGCCGTCTCCGTCCGCGACACCCATTACGACCCCTTCGCCGAGCGCCTCGGCCACCCCAGGCCCAACTGACCCTCCGAGCCCGTCGCCCAGCCCATCGGTCACGCCTTCGTCCACTCCGTCTCCCGGCCCTCCGATCTCGATCGCCGAAGCTCGGACGCTGCCGGATGGCACGGTTGCGACGATCAGCGGCGTGGCGCTTAGCGGCTCGGACTTCACCGATGGCGGTGGGTGTCTCGTCGACGAGACCGCCGGGATCGCGCTGCTCCTGAGCTCCGGCACCTTTGCGCGCGGCGACCAGCTGCTCGTCACCGGGAGCATCGGGGACCGCTACGCCCAGCGCACGCTGCGATCCTCCGCGGCGGAGATGACGCTCCTCGGGGCCGGCTCTGCGCCTGGGCCCGCCCCCACGGAGACCGGCGCGATCGGCGAGGAGACAGAGTGCGAGCTCGTCCGGATCTCGGCGACCATCGTCAGCTCTCCAACGAGCCTCACGAGCGGCATCGCGTTCGATGTGGATGATGGAAGCGGCCCCGTCCGCGTGCTCGTGGCGCCCGGGACCGGAATCGACACAACCGAATGGATGCGCGGCGCGCACCTGGCCTTGATCGGGGTCGCCGGCCAACGCGACTCGAGCGGCACCGACTTCGCCGGCTACCGTGTCCTGCCACGCGATGCCGTCGACATCCTCGAGCTCGTGCCGCCCAGCACACCAACGCCCAGCCCAACCGCTTCGCCGAGCCCGACGCCCACCGCGTCGTTGACCGGCTCGCCGACGCCTTCTCCGAGCGCCAGCCAGACTGCGACGGGTTCGCCCTCAGTGACCCCAAGCCCAAGCGCATCAATACCGCCGGTCATCTCGATCCGCGAGGCACGAGCGGTCGCAACGGGCAGCGCGGTTCACGTTCGCGGCGTCGTCACCCTGGGCAGCGGGATCGTGGATGGCGCCACCGCGGTGATCCAGGACGCCTCCGCGGCGATCGCGCTCAGGCTCTCCGACAACGCCGGAACGATGCGCCGGGGCAGGCTGGTTGACGTCGTTGGGGTCCGCTCCACCAAGGCTGGCATGCTCACCATCCGCGTCGAGAAGCCGCCGATCGTGGTTGGCGCAGCAGTCGAACCGGCGGCGGCTGTGGTCGCGACCGGCGGAGCGGGCGAGCGCCTCGAGGCGCGGCTGCTCATCGTGCACGGCACCGTGACCAGCACGCCCGTTCGATCGACGGCCGGCAACGTGGCCTTCACCATCGACGACGGTAGCGGCCCTCTGCGCGTCACTCTCTTCGCGGCAAGTGGCATCCACAGCGGTGGGATCGCCCGCGGAGCTGTTGCCGAGGTGCGCGGCATCCTTGGACAGCAGACCACCGGCCAGCAGCCCGAACGCGGATATCGGCTCTGGCCGCGCGATAGCGCCGACCTCCACGTCAGCTCCACATCGGCATCCAATGCCGGCTCCGGCGACGGCGCGACTTCGGTGCATTCGGCGAGCTCGTCAGGGGCCGCGGGCGTCGGGGCCGGCCAGTCACGCGTGCCCCGCCTGGCGGACGAGGTGGTCGGGTCGGCGTCGGGTACCGCTGGTATCCCGCCCGGTGCGGCGGCGAGCGACGGCGGCGTCGCTGGCGGGTCGCTCGGGAGCGGAGGGGCCGGGCGGCCGGGGAATGGCGTCCTCCCGCCGGATGCGCGCGCATCGAATGCGCCGATGGGCGAGAACGGCGCAGGCGCGAGCCTGATCGAGCCTCTCGCTGCGCGACGACTCTCGTCGAAGTATGCGTCTGTCCTCCTGCTCACTGCCCTCGCGCTCACGGTGCTCATGGGGGTCCTTGCCTGGCGAACCGGAGCGCTCGGGCGGCTGCGTCTTGTGCTGGAGCGCATGGGGGATGGCGAGACCACGGGGACAGACGCCGCCCTGGATTCAGCGCCATGGGGAACGACGCGCAACGACGGCGGTGAGCAGCTGCGCTGACCGGGACCGGGCAGGGCGGAGCCCGAAAGGGGCGTCGAGAAGGACGCGAGCAGACGAGCACGACGGGCGAAGCGTCGAGGACGCTCCGGTCGAGCGTATACTCCGCGCCGACCTCGCCCGGCCGTGCACGGAAGGAGGAGCGCCACTCGCGTGACCGAGCTCTCCCGCGCTGATGCGCCGCGAAGCGGTTCAAGGCAGTACCACATCGCCCTCGAGCGCGGCGAGCTCGCCGAGCACGTGCTCCTGGTCGGGGACCCCGGTCGGGTTGCGAAGGTGACCGCACGTTTCGATGAGGTGGGCCTGGAGCGCAGCAATCGCGAGATCACCACGGCGACTGGGACGTTCCGTGGCATGCCACTCTCGGTGATGTCCACCGGGATGGGGACCGACAACGTCGAGATCGTGCTGGCCGAGGTCATGGAGATCACCGACCACCCGACCTTCATCCGCATCGGATCCTCGGGCGCACTGCAGCCGGAGATCGCCCTCGGGGACCTCGTGATCTCGACGGGAGCCGTCAGGCTGGAGAACACCACCGACTTCTACGTGCATCCCGGGTACCCCGCGATTGCCCATCGTCAGGTGGTCTGGGCTCTCGAGGCAGCCTGCCGTTGGCTGGGTTTTTCGCACCACGTGGGGCTCACGGCGACCGCCTCGGGGTTTTACGCTCCGCAGGGACGCGCGATGCGCACGCTCCCCGTTCGCTATCCTGAGCTCGCAGAGGAGCTGCGACGCCAGCGCGTCGCGAACCTCGAGATGGAATCGTCAGCGCTTTTCGTGCTGGCGGGTCTG
>VBJP01000053.1:0-2100 GCA_005880165.1 Chloroflexota bacterium
CCTGGGATGTACATCCTCGCTGGCGGCGGGATCAGCCTGTCTGGTTCCTCCTCGTCGATCGAAGCTGTCTCTAGCCCGAGCGGAATCGAAGCGCGCATCATGATCTTCTCGACCGATGGTCCAGGTTGCCCCACGATCGCGGCCCAGTGCCAGGGGGTGGTCAAGTTCAGTGCCAGCCAAGCGTTCCAGGCCAAAGCGCTGAATACCGCGACCTGTGGACTCGTTTCGCCGCAGGCGTGCCCCTGGAAGGGGATTCTGCTCTGGCAGGATGGCACGGTTCGAACACCGGGATCCGGCGTGGAGATTGGCGGCCAGGCGAGCACGATTCTGTCGGGCACGATCTATGCCCCAAAGTCAGACGTGGACATCGCCGGCGGTACCAGCACATCGGGCTGTGGAGGGGGGCTATCAGCCAGTTGTCTGTCTATCCAGATAGTTTCCTGGACCTGGAAGATCACCGGCGGGGCGCTGGTTGAGATGCCCTATGACCCGGCGGAGCTGTACCAGCTCGATCAGCGCGGCCTCGTGCACTAGCAGATGGGCTACCGGCCATGCGATTTGCAAGGTATGCCGCAAGGTTTGCCGCGTACGATCGCCGCTCACCCAAAGGCCCCTTGACCGCACCGAACCTCGTGCGATGGTGCCGGTGAGCACCGAGTTCATGGAGTCCAGATCTATGCAGGTCATGGGGCGGGTGGTACTAACGTCCATCCACCGGTAGCTTCACCGAGCTGCCTCAAAAAAGCGTTCCACCGGCAGGCGCCTGCCCCGACCAGCCGATCCGCTCCGTACAAAGGCGTGACGAGCATTCGCAGTCGGGAAGAACTTGGTTCCGGTTCGATTCGGCGGTTTCCTGCGCGCCGGTACGATGGCGAGCGCCAAGCGTCGCGCGGCCAGTCTCTGGTGGAGTTCGCCTTAATCCTTCCGATCCTACTCATCCTCGTGGGGGGCATCATCCAGTACGGCGTGATCTTCGCCACGAAGCATTCGCTGACCCAGATCGGCCGAGACGTCGGCAGGTGGGCCGCCACACAAGGCGTGAGTCCATGCCATAACGCGACGACCCTTAGCCCAGATCCGGAACCGGTCACGGAGGCTGACGCTCTGGCTCAGCAATCCGGCTTGATGGGTTACACGGCAGGTACTTGGAACGCGTCGAATTTCGTCGGGTATCCAACCTACGCCGACAACACCTCACTGCCCGCCGTACCTCCCAGCACCGAGGGCGTGGAAGTCATCTGGTCCTATCCGACAGGAGCGTGTCCGCCCCTCGACAGCTCCACCACGGCCTTCGTGACAATCCGCCTCACTCATCGAGCCCCAGTTCTACTACCAGGCTTCCCGTATCTCCCGGGTCTCGGGACGTGTGATGCGTCTGGTTGCTATTTCGCAATCACGACCACGGCGGAATTCCGAATGGAGCCGCCGCCACCATGATTCGGAGATTCCAACGCCAACGGGTCGACCCGCAGCGCGCCCGCGGCCAGGCGCTGGTGGAGTTCGCCCTCGTAATCGGACTGTTCATGATCGTAATCGGCGGCATCGTGCAGTTCGGGATCGTGCTCTGGAGCCAGAACGCCATTAATGACATCGCACGCGACACCGCCAGGTGGGCGGTTACTCAATCCACGAGTCCATGTGACTCCGCGACATCAAGGACCCTCGTCGCCGCAACCGCGAATCAACTGGCGAGGGGTGCGGTCCTCGTGAACTATCAATCGGGTGGGTGGTCGACCGCGACGGACCCGGACCTCATGGGCGATGAAGGCGTCGGCGTCAAATGGCAACAGGTACCGACCCCGGCTCTCGTAATACCCGGCGATTGCCCACCCTCGGACAACACAACCGTTTGGACCGTCCGCGTCCGGATTCGCCACGTGGTTCCAATCTTCGTTCCCGGACTACAGATCTTTGCGCCGGCCTGCGGATCCAATGGATTTTGCCTCTCCTCGATCACCGAGCTGCGAATGGAGCCCAAGAAGCCATGAGTGCATCAACGCCGGACCGAAGGCAGAGCCATGAAGGGGGCCAAATCCTGGTTCTCGCGGCCCTGATCTTCGTAATTCTCATCGGCATCGCGGGCTTGTCCATTGACATAAG
>VBJP01000053.1:2195-15178 GCA_005880165.1 Chloroflexota bacterium
CAACACGCTCGCGAGGATTCCCTGAAGATCTTGGTTGATGAGATGAGGTCAACCGGCAATCCAGTCACGTTGGCCGCCACGCTCGCATGCCACACCACTGGTTGCCCTCTTCCGGGAACGCCCTACGTCGTGACCGTCAAGACGTGTGATAGCGAGACTTCCTGTCCGATTCCGCCCAGCTGCGTCGACTGCAGCCAGGATCTCGCAGTACAGGTCACGATCCGGCAGCCCTCCTTCGGTCTGACGTTTGCTCGGATCTTTGGGCAGACGAGTTGGAGCGTGAGGACTGCTTCGGTCGCTGGGATCGTCCACGCGCGCCGCTATGGCATCGTCACCCTTCGACCACCGCACCCACGAACGAACGGAACGGATGCCAACTACGACGATCTGTTCATCACCGGTGGCAGCAAGGTCATCGTGGGGCAGTCAGACGTCGGAGTGAACACGAACCTGAGTTACTCCGGGACGAACTCTCTTCTTCAGATTGATTCCGGCTTCAACCTGTACTACCACGACACGTACAAGGCCTGGTCAGGTGCGCCAACTGGAGTGACGAATGGCTCTCTGATCACGGACCCGGGATATTCAATACCGACTGCACCGACCGGCACACCGACGTATGCAAACGAAGCCTCAGCGCAAGACACAACGGGTTGCGCTGCACAGCAAGCAGTTGTGCCAGACACCTACCGGGATCTCAAGCACAACAACAAGATCAATGATCCATCGGTGATCACAGCCAAGTGCTTCAAGCCAGGCATCTATTCGGGATTCACGCTGACGAACAATACCGACGACGTTGCCTTCCTTCTCGAGCCTGGCGTTTACTACTTCAACCACGGACTGAACATTGGCTCAACATTGATCGGTGGGTACGTTCCCAACCAGCCCGGGACGGCATTGATCTTCAACGAGTCCAACAACCCGAATGCCGATCCCGGCCAAATGACGACGAGCGGTGCCACGTCATTCGTCGCTCTGAACTTCGGCGATAAGTACTTGAACTCGGGCGGAAGTTGGGCGCAGCCTGCTAGCGGTCCCTCCGGTCCGGTTGGCCTTCCGGATCCAAATGGTGGGCCTGCGGTCCCGATGTCACTTCTCGTTCGACCCGACCCGAACTGCATCGTCACCGAACCGGAACCGTCCGCCTGCGACGACTCCCACAACAACACGCTCAAGCTCACCGGAGGTGGGAACATCTTTCTCGCCGGCATTCAGTACGCACCAACGGACAACTCTCAATTCAAGGGCAATACAGGCCAGACCTCCGAGGTTGGGCAGCTCATCACCTGGACACTCAAGTTCGACTCCTCTGTCTTCGACATCAATGCATGGCTGGCCGACAACAACGGCGTTCTCAGGATCGATCCTGCCTGCTCGCCAACGATCACGACCTGCAATCCGTGACGATCGATGAGGCTCTCGGGAATAGACCTTTGTCGTGTAGGCGAGTTACTGAGTTCCGAGGCTCCGCCCAATCGGCGACGTGGTAACCAAATACCCCCTGGCTGAGCGGACTTTCGGGCCGTGTTTCTCGGGTTCGCGCATGCAATTATCGGTGCATGACTCGCCGCATCCTGCTAGCCGTCGTCTGGGCGTATGCCGCATGGACATGGACCACGATCGGTCATGTGTTCGTGAGCACACCCGATATCGGGCCGGTCGTTGCGCTCATCATCGGGCTCGCGATCGTCGCACGACCCTCGATGTCGGTTGCCGGACGGTTCCCGGGAGCTCATCCCAAGACGGCCTCCCCACGGGCGGACCTCTAAGCCACACGACGCGGCAAGGCTCTAAGGCGTCGGCCTGACTGGCCCGTCCTTCGCCATTCGCAGAGCCAGGTGAGCCGCCTCGCGGGGGTCGCGTGCTCGATGCACGCGGGCGCCGCCCATGCGCTGATCCGACTCGATCCGCCACGACCCCAGCGTGACAACCTGGCGACCCATTCGCAGCGCCAGGCCGATCTCCGAAAGCGTGCCGTGGCGCCCACCCACGGCGACCACTGCATCCGCGCTGGTGACGACCACCAGGTTGCGCACGACCCCCAGCCCCGTGGCGATGGGGATGCGGACGCTGCCGGTCCTGGTTGATCGTGACCAGCTGACGCAAGCCTCGCTGAATCTGCTCGACAACGCGATCATGCATACCCCGGAGCGAGGCTTGGTTCGGCTGAGCGGGAAGCGGGAAGATTCGTCAGTCGTGCTGCACCTGCACAATGCACAGCCATTCGCCAGCAAGCACCTGCCGGACCTGTTCGATCGCCCTCTATCTCGCCGAATCGGTTGCCAGCCAACAGATCTTCAACAGATCTGGCAACGTAAGAAGCCGAAAGTACCCCGGGGGTCCCATGTAAATCGGCCGGTCGGGCAAGGCTGACGGCAAGGTTGGCTCCTTACCGTCGGGACATGACCACGCGCGCAACCATCCTACGTAGTCGTGCTGGCCTGAGCCGCCAGGACAGCGATCCGCTCCACCCTGGCCGCGGACAGACGCTCGTCGAGTTCGCCCTGATCCTGCCGGTCATGCTGTTGGTGCTCTTCGGCATCATCCAGTTCGGCTTGATCTTCTGGGCACAGATCACACTCACTCAGGTCGGCCGCGATACCGGCCGCTGGGCGGCCACGCAGACCGTCTCGCCCTGCAGCTCCGGGGCGTCAGCCGTCCAGAGCCAGGCGACCGCGCTCGCGGGCAATTCGAGCCTGTACGGCTTCCCGGGATATCCGGTGACCGCCACCGCGACGTGGACGCAGGCCAGCGGGTCCTCGACCTGCCCTCCTGCCGACAACCAGACCGTGTGGTACGTGAATATCACGCTTACCCACGATGTTCCGATGGTCCTCCCGTTTCTCGCAGACACGTGCACACCGTCCTGCAAGAAAACCCTCAGCACCAGCGTGCAATACCGCATGGAGCCCCAGCCATGAGGCGGCTCAGGGAGCGCCTCTCCGACAAGGCTGAGGGCCAGGTGCTCGTCATCGTCGCGGTCGGGTTCATCGTGCTGCTCGGGTTCGCCGGATTGGTGATCGACATCGGGATGGCGGACTCGACCCAGCGGTACGAGCGCAGCATCGTCGACGCCTCATCCCTGGCTGGCGCGCAGCAGCTCCAGCTGGCGGGCACCCGTCAGGTGGGCGCGGCGCAATACGCGGATGCGCGCACCGTCGCGATGCAGAACCTCGTCAACGAGGTCGCACCCGGCGCCTCCACGCCGGCGTGCACAACGGGCGGCTCCGCGCCTTATCCGGCGGACGTGGTCCGCTGCGCAATCCCGAACACGCCATATCGGGTCTCGATTCGCGCACCCTCACCGGTATGCATCAGCGCCGGATGCGACATTAGCCGCTCGGTGCTGGTATCGGTCACCAGGCTCAACCTCCCCACCATCTTTGCGCGGCTGTTCGGGCAGTCGGGCTGGGATGTCAGCCAGGCTGCCGTCGCAGGATTGCACAACATCGGGAAGTACGCGGTGATCACACTGCGGCCGCCGAAGCCGCAAAAGAACGGAAGCGATGCGAACTTTGACGACATCAGCGTCAAAGGCACCAACACCTTGCTGCAGGTCATCGCCGGGGACATCGGTACCAACACCAACCTGAACGTCACCGGCGGCGGGGCCGTAACCCTGGACATCGGCTTCGACGTCCATCACTTCGACACCTACCTGGCCTGGACACCGCCGCCGACGGAGGAGGTTCTTCCGACCACCATCGCCGATCCGAATTACGCCTATCCCACGCGCACGGGCGCCCCGACCTACAGCGCCGCGAACCTAAGTGACGCGCGCGACAGCGCGGCCAACTGTGCATTGCAGCAGCTCAAAGTCCCCCTCCAGTACACCGTTGGCGGCACGCCCATCAAAACGATGCTGGCGACAAACGTCTCCTGCTACAAGCCGGGGATCTACACCCAACAGCTGTCGAATGCCCACAACAACGAGGCGATCCTGCTCGAGCCGGGTCTCTACTTCTTCGACGCGGGCGTCAAGCTCGGAGTCGGTGCATTCGTTGGCGGCTACGAGGCCGGCAACCCTGGTGTGGCCCTGGTTTTCAACGAGTGCAACTCGGGTTGCGTCTTCGATGGCAATAACTCGCCGGTCATCGCGCTAAACGGCGGCACGAAGTTCAACAATGCCAACGGCCAGGAGGCAACCGCGGCCGTTGGCTTCGACAGCCAGCCGGTGCAAACCAACGCCGGCTTCAAGCCCAGCGAGATCCCCATCACCTTGCTGGTCGAGAAAGACCCGAACTGCGTCGTCGCCGACGAGGAGCCGGGTTCCTGCAATGACAACGCGAACAACACCCTCAACATTGCGGGCAATGGCGCGCTGTACCTGGCGGGAGCCCAATACGCGCCGACTGACAACATCAAGATCAGCGGCGGCTCGGCGGGCACTGGCTACGTTGGCCAGATCGTTGGCTGGACCGTGACCTATTCCGGTGGCTCGACGATCAAGCAAACGTTCCCGGCCAATCTCGGCGTGGGCGTGCTTCGGCTCGACGCGTCGTGCTCCGGCACCGACAGCCACAACGCGAGCTGCTACCCATAGGCAACTCGGGACGTCATCCGCGGCGTCATCGAAGGGTCGACCCCGCGCATCGCCAGTGCGCAAGGCTCTAAGGCGTCGGCCTGACTGGCCCGTCCTTCGCCATTCGCAGAGCCAGGTGAGCCGCCTCGCGGGGGTCGCGTGCTCGATGCACGCGGGCGCCGCCCATGCGCTGATCCGACTCGATCCGCCACGACCCCAGCGTGACCACCTGGCGACCCATTCGCAGCGCCAGGCCGATCTCCGATAGCGTGCCGTGGCGCCCACCCACGGCAACCACTGCATCCGCGCTGGTGACGACCACCAGGTTGCGCACCACGCCCAGGCCCGTGGCGATGGGGATGCGGACGTATTCGTTGGCCTCCGTCGAGTCCTCTCCGGGCAGGAACCCGATCGTCAGCCCGCCGGCCCCCAGCGCGCCCTTCGAAGCGGCCTGCATCACGCCGCCTAGGCCGCCGGTCACCACCGTCGCGCCGCCGCGCGCGAGCAGCGTACCGACCTCTTCTGCCCACTCAAGGACGCGGTGAGCATCCGGACCGCGCGGGTCTCCATCCCCGATCACGGCCACCACCGGATCGTGGGGCATACGCGGAGCGCTCAGGCCTTCAACCATGGACCGATGCCTCCGCTTCGACGTCTCGCACGATTCGGGCTCCCGTGCCAACCGTCACCGCTGCGAGCGGCTCGTATTGCGCCGGGCCGCGGCCGAGGTGTGATCGGTACAGGATCACACGTTCGAGCGGAACGACGCCCGACGGTACCGCGCGTCCGGCGATCCACGCCGACAGGTCCGCACCGCGCTCGGCCCGGGCTCGCGCCAGGGTGACGTGCGGCCGGAACGGCGATCCATCCTCGACCCGCGGAACGATGGGCGCCAGGGCGCGGCGTATCCCCTCCGCCAGGGTACTGGCCGTCGCGCGTTCATCGGCGATGCCGTACCACAGCACGCGCGCCCGTCGTGGCGATGGGAACGCGCCCAGCCCGCCGGCAGTCAGGTCCGCTGCTCCTGCGCTCCTTGCCGGCACAATCAGCCTGGCCAGGACATCCTCGCTCAGCTCAGCGTCGATCCAGCCCAGGAAGGCCAGGGTCAGGTGCCAGCCGGCGGGATCGGTCCAGCGCAGGTCGGACGCAGCAGGTTCGCCACGCCAGGCGCTCACGACATCGGTCAGGTCCGACCGCAAGCCCTCGGGCAGGGGAACGGCCACGAAGCAGCGCCAGCGCTTGATCATGCCGAGCGGGCTGGCGCCGCCACGCCGCGGGCATCGACGATCGGAATCAGCTGATCGAGGGCGGTGATGATGGGGACGTCGGCCCGGACGGCCGCGCGCTTGAATCGGTCATTGCGGTCGATCAGGACCGGCGCGATGCCGACCGCCAGGGCGCCCTCCACGTCGGCGTCGAGGTGATCGCCAACGTGGATCACCTCGGAGGGGCGCACGCCGGCCTCCTTCAGCGCGTAGCGGAAGATGCCCGGGTGCGGCTTCTCGAACCGACCAGACCCAGTTGCTGACCGCCCCGACGATCAGGTGGCGTGTCCGCAGCTCGTCGAGGGCCGCCGGGACCTCGGGAAAGACGTGCCAGTGGCTGGTGACCAGGAACAGCTCGGAGAGGCGTCGGAAGAAGGCATCCGGTAACGGACCAATCCCCAACCCAGCGATCGCCCGGCGGTCGATCTCGACCGTCCGCTGAAAGCTCGTCTCCTCGTTCGGCTCGAAGCCACCCTCCATGCCCCATCCGCCGTGGTGATAGGCCTGTCGGAGGGCAATGCGCAGCTCCTCGACATCGACCTGGATGCCGTACTCGGCGAAGGCCATGGCGTAGATCTGCTCCCACGAGGGGCTGGGCCGCATGACCGTGTCGCCGACGTCCAGGAAGACCGCGCGCAGGCGCGCGGGGCGACGATGCGCTTGCCGGCGCGCCGCGGTGGCTCGCGGGCCGCCATCTAGCGTCATGGGTTGTAGGGTAGCGGCCTAGGCGGCGGTCGCTCCCATGCGTCCCAGGATCTGGTAGATCTCGGTCCGATACGAGATCCCGGAAGAATGCCGGCTGAGCCAGCGCAGGTACTCCGGGTCCTGGCGGGCGAGGTCGCGCAACGTCCAGCCGGCGTACCGCCCGAAGCCGACGCGGGTGCCCGCCGACTCCGAGCGCGGCGGAGGCGAGACCGATACGCCGCGCACCGGCTGTCGATCGGTTCGCTGCGAACGATCCCAGCTGGAGCGCGCCGCCTCGTCACGCAGCAGCGCATAGGCCGCGTTGACCTGGAGCATGCGTCGCAGGGCGTAGGTGGTCCGATCGCGATCCGGGTGGTACTTGAGCGCGAGCGCCCGGTACGCGGCCTGGATCACCTCCTGCTCGGCGTGTGGCGCGACCTGCAGGACGCGATACGGGTCGACGGGCTCCATGCGGTTGTCAGCGCCCCCTCACTCGTTGAAGAGACGCTCCTCGATGAGCTTCTCGGCCGTCACCCGACCGGTCGGGTCGAAGCAGCTGTACTCGAACAGCTTTTCGTACTCAAGGTCCACGTTGTCCTGGCCGCCCCGGTTCTTCTCGACGGTGACCACCGCCCAGTCGCGGTAGCGCTGCGCCTGGTACGGGTTGAACTCGATGTTCACCTTGGCCACGATGTTGTACTTGTCATTCAGGATCAGGATGATGTCGCTCTCGTAGTTGATGGCGCTGCTGCCGCGCAGGTGATGGTTGCGCAGGCGCTTGGCCTTGAGGCCTTCCCGGTCCGCCGCCACGATGGCGATCACCGGGATCTCCATGGAGAGCGCGATGTCCTTCAGCCCGGAGACGATCCGAGTCACCTTTTCCGCCTCGTCCGAGGGCTCAGGGAAGACCGGAACCTTCTGCAGGTAGTCGACCACCAGCACGAGCCGGCGGTGTTCCGGACCGCGGTAGTCAGCGACCAGGTGCCGCATGTTGTCGACGGTGCTGGAGGTGGCCGTCCCGCGCATCAGGTGGAGCGCGCTCCCATAGCGGGCGATCCGCTCGAGCGGCGGCCTCAGCCGCGGGTTGGCTCCCAGCTTTGCCTTCTGGCCAGACTCGGCCGATGCGGTGTAGCTCCCCAGGACCTCTTTCTTGACATCCTGGATCTTCACCGCACCGCTCTTCTGGGGCAGGTGGGTGAGCGCCGATTCCATGGCGATCAGCCGCTGGATGAGGTACTCCTCTTCGTGCTCGAAGCACACGTAGAGGACGCTCGACTGCCCGCCGGCCGCCATGTTGCGTGCCATCTGGAGGGCCATCGTCGTCTTGCCCGACCCCTGGGCCCCACCGATCAGCAGCAGTTCGCCGGGTCGCATTCCCCCGCCGATCGTCTTGTCGAGCGGCACGAAGCCGGTCGCGATCGGCTGGAATTCGTCGATCTTGCCGGACGCGATCCGCTCGTTGAGGCTGGTGAGCACCTCGAGGGCGGAGCGCGGCGCGAGGGTTCCCTCACCGGCGTCGACGGTCCATTCGGGAGCGTCTGTGATGGTGGTGTTGGCGAGCGGATCGTCGGTCATCGGGATGGCAGGCTCCCACAGGGTTCACTCGGGGTGCAGGGGTGCCTGCACGCAACGCAGGCGAGTATACGATCCACCTCCTAGGGTCAACATGACCCGAAAGGACTAAAAAAGGCGCCGCATCGGGTCCGCGCGAGGCGTTTGCAGTCAGAGCAACCAACCACGAACCAGCCGTCAAACTCGGCTCGAAATTTGCTGCGGCTGCAAGAAGCCGGTGAGTAAGCCGGTCGCATAGCCGCCGCGAGGGTCTCCATCGGTCCAAACTCTCAGTTGGTTGCTACAGGCGCAAAGCCGGCGGTAATCGGCTGGTACAGCTTCCGCCTCAACAATCAGCCCATGCCTAATCGAGTTCACACGGCTGGAGAAGCGACACGGCTGATTTCTTGGCACCTCATGGAGATTGGCCGCGAATTGCGGGTCGCTCGCATCACGGCCGGGAAGCGCCAGTGCGACGTAGCCCGCGTGATTGGCACGTCCACCGCGCAGGTCTCGCGCATCGAACGAGGCAAGGTCATCGCAGCGAGGTACGGGCACCTCGCTCGGTTCGCTGCCGCTGTCGGCCTTAAGCCTTCTCTGCGGTTCTATCCCGCCGGGCGTCGCCTCATGGACGGGCCGCAGGTCGAGCTCATCGGTAAAGTGCGCGCCAAGACCCACTCGTCGGGCCGTTGGGAGACGGAGGTCCCGATGCCGATCGCGGCGGATTTGCGGGCGGCGGATGCCCGGCTCAGCTTGGCCGGATGCACGATCGTTATTGAAGTCTTCTCCCGGTTGGCCGACTTTCAGGCCCAGTCACGCGCAAGCCTCATCAAGAAGCGCGATCTGCAAGCCGATCGCCTGATTCTCGCCGTCGCAGGGACCTCCACGAACCGCCGAGCGCTTGCAGAAGCACTTGCCGTGCGCCAGGCGTCTTTTCCTTTGGGGACGAAGGCGCTGTCTTGCGCGCTCGGTGAGGGTCGGGACCCAGGCGCCGATGGCATTCGTCTGCTCTAGCCAGTGCCGGCGCGCGGTAGCCGCCGTGCCCCACACTTGCACACCCAGCAACCCAACTACGAAGCACCACCTCCAACGAGGGTGGAGGTGGTTGGCGTGCAAATCTCGGAGAAATAACGCGGCGTTCCGGGCGGCCGAGCCGCTCAATCGGTCCAAACTCGTAGTTGTTTGCTGAGGGCGCAACTCAAGCGACCTGGGCCTATCTGGTGCGGCCTAGTGGAAACCGAACGGCCCGCCTGGTGGGGCGGGCCGTTCGCAATGCGGGAGAGAGATGTCAGGCGGGTTGGGGTGCCGGACCGCGGCGGCGCCGCTGGCCATCACCGCCCGGTGCCTCGCCCTCCTCAGCAGGAACTTCGCCACCCTCGGGCGCCGCCTCCCGCGGCCGACGCGACGTGGGGCTCTTGCTGCGCGGCGGAAGGACGCCGGCAAAGAGCGACTCGAATTCCTCGCTCTCGATCGTCTCCTTCTCGACGAGCAGCTCGGCGAGCCTATCGAGGACCGCGCGCTGCGCGGTGAGCGCCTCTTTGGCCCGATCGTAGGCGCGGTCGATGATCTCCCGGACCTCCTCATCGATCTTGGCCGCGACTTCATCGGAGTAGTTACGCTGCTCACTGATCTCGCGGCCCAGGAAGATCATCTCCTCCTTCTTGCCGAAGGTCAGCGGGCCCAGCTTCTCGCTCATCCCGTACTGGGTCACCATGGCGCGCGCCAGGTTGGTCGCCTTTTCGATGTCGTTCGAGGCACCCGTGGTGGTGTCCCCGAACACGATCTGCTCGGACACGTGGCCGCCGAGCATGCCGGCGATCTTGTCCTCGAACTCGGTCTTGGAGTGAAGGTATCGGTCCTCCGCTGGCAGGCTCATCGTGTAGCCCAGCGCCATGCCCCGCGACACGATCGTGACCTTGGTCACCGGGTCGCACTTGGGTAGGACCCGCTGGACCACGGCATGCCCGCCCTCGTGGTAGGCGATAACCTCCTTCTCCTCCTCGGAGATGATCCGGCTGCGCCGCTCCGGTCCCGCGATGACGCGATCGAGCGCCTCGCCAAACTCGGCCATGCCAATCGACTTCTTGTTCCGCCGCGCGGCCAGGATCGCCGCCTCGTTGACGAGGTTGGCGATATCGGCCCCGGAGAAACCTGGAGAGCGACGGGCGAGCTCGTCGAGGTCGACCGTCTTGTCGAGCGGCTTGCCCTTGATGTGGACGTTGAGGATCTCGCGCCGCCCCTTGATGTCGGGACGGTCGAGCACGACCTGGCGGTCGAAGCGACCCGGGCGCAGCAGCGCCGGGTCCAGGACGTCAGGGCGGTTGGTGGCTGCCACCACGATCACGTTGGTGTTCGTGTCGAAGCCGTCCATCTCGACCAGGATCTGGTTGAGGGTCTGCTCCCGCTCGTCGTGCGAGCCGCCCAGCCCGGCGCCACGCTGGCGCCCTACGGCGTCGATCTCGTCCACGAAGACGATGCATGGGCTGTTCCGCTTGGCTTGCTCGAACAGGTCGCGGACGCGCGAGGCCCCGACCCCCACGAACATCTCCACGAACTCCGAACCGGAGATCGAGAAGAAAGGCACCCCCGCCTCGCCTGCCACCGCTCGTGCCAGGAGTGTCTTGCCTGTGCCCGGAGGGCCGACCAGCAGCACGCCGCGCGGGATCCGCGCACCCAGGGAGTTGAACTTCTCGGGGTACTTCAGGAACTCGACCACCTCGGTGAGCTCCTGCTTGGCCTCGTCGACGCCGGCGACGTCATTGAAGGTGACGACCGTCTTGTTGCCCAGGAACATGCGCGCCCGGCTCTTACCGAAGCTCATCGCCTGGTTATTGGTGCCCTGCGCCTGCCGCATCATGAAGAAGATGAAGGCGCCGATCAGGAGCACCGGGAAGATCGAGATCAGCAGGGTGGTGATGATGCTGCCGGCTGCGCTGGCCTCGACCGCTCCGTAGGTGATCGGGCAGTCTGCCTTGCTTGGCGAACCGGCGGCGGTGCACAGGTCCTGCTGAACGTCGATGTTGCCGATGTCCGGGACCACGACCGTCTTGGGAGCGGTGTCGTTAGGCGTATTCAGCTGAACGGTGAGCTTCGTCCCGTCCTGGCTGACCGACTTGACTTTGCCGTTTTTGGCATCTTGCAGCATCTGGCTGTACGTGTAGGTCTGTTGGGGTCCGTTGTCGACGATGTACGTCCAGAGCAGCGCGAGCCCAAAGACGGCAAGGACGACGAGCACGACACTGTTACGAACGAGTCGGCTGCTCAAGGTTGGTCTCTTCTAGCCTCCGTACGGATCGGCGAGGGACCGATGACGTGGCCCGCCGCCTGCCTGCGGCGTCCGCAGGCTGCGCAAGTATAGGTGGGGGCTCCGCCGGTCAACAAACAGCCGTTCGGGCCATGCCAACGCATGACTCGACAGCGGATCCCTGCTCCTGTATACGAGCCCCGGATACCGATGCGTCACGCGTCATGCACGATTCGGACCCGGCTGCCTCGCAGAATGGCGCGGCGGCCGCCGCCCAGCTCGATCGACCGGCCGCCGCGTCCGTCGCCTGCCGCCGCGACCAGCGCCTGCGTGCGCTCCGCGGAGGGCGCCGGTGGACCCGCGGCGGCACGCACGAGGCGCGCCGCGACGGCCGTTGCCGGGGCGGGCCGCCAGGCGATCCAGCCGTCCGCGGAGCGCCGCGCAGCGAGATCCGTCAGGGCGAGCGCCTCGACCAGCCGATCGTCAGCGGCCGCCTGTGCCGCCAGCCGGCCGACCGCCTCGATCGCCCGCGCGTGGAGTCCCTCGAAGGCGGGCAGCAGGTCCGCGCGGGCACGGTTCCGCGTGAACCGGCGATCGTCGTTGCTGGGGTCGATCCGGTAGTGGAGGCCGGCGGCATCGAGGGCCGCACGCAGATCCGCCCGCCGCTCGCCGAGGAGCGGCCGGGCGATGCGTCCGCGGCGCTCGGCGATTCCGGAGAGCCCTGCGAGGCCAGTCCCGCGGGCCATGTGCAGCAGGACGGTCTCAGCCTGGTCATCCGCGGTGTGCGCGGTCATCACCAGCGCAGCTGGCCCAATCTCGTCCGCGAGCTCCGCGAAAAACTCGTAACGGGCGACCCGCCCCGCCTCCTCCACCCCCTCGCGGCGCTCTGCGGCCAGGGCGGCGACATCGGTCCGCCGAACGTGCGCCTCCAGTCCCAAAGCCGCGGCCGCCTCGGTCACGAAGCGCGCGTCATCAGCGGAATCATCGCGGAGGGCGTGGTCGAGATGAGCGACGTGCAGCTCCCAGCCATGGTCCGCGGCCAGTCGCGCAGCGAGGTGCATGAGGGCGGTTGAATCGGGGCCGCCGGACAGCGCCAGAACGACCGGGAGCCCGTCGCCAACCCCAAGCCGCGCGCAGGCTTCGGCCATGCGCAGCGCAAGCGCATCCATCGATCCCGGATCGGGGGGATTGGTAGCGGAGGGCGGATTCGAACCACCGACCAAGGGCTTATGAGTCCCCTGCTCTACCACTGAGCTACTCCGCCGCCGGGTTGTGCTCGATGAGCGCGCACCGAGGATACCGAGGGTCGATCACTCCGACAACTCAGCCGTGACCCGTCGGTTCCATCGACCGAAGCGACGACGGCAGAGGTGGCCCGGGTCACCGCTGCATACTGACATCGGCGTGCCAGATCCGGGAATAGATTCATTCATGCGATGACCAACGATCCCGCGCGCACCGTCGAGCGCACCTACCTCGCCCTGACGCTGCTCACCACGCTGGCTGCATCGTTCATCTGGGGCATCAACACCCTCTTCCTGCTAGACGCAGGCCTGAACAACGCGGAGGCGTTCGCCGCGAACGCCTTCTTCACCGTCGGCCAGGTCATCTTCGAGGTGCCGACCGGCGTGGTGGCCGACACCCGCGGCCGGCGATTCTCGTATGTGCTGGGCGCTGCGACGCTGCTCGTCTCCACCCTCCTGTACCTGGTGAT
>VBJP01000054.1:0-327 GCA_005880165.1 Chloroflexota bacterium
TGGACGGCGGATTCCGCAAACCTCCGGTCCGATGGCTGATGCTTGCGGCACCGTTCGCCTCCGGGGTGGGCTTCTACGTCTTCTATGCCTCGCAGCCGTACCTGCTCGAGCTGTTCGGGAATAAGAGCGCGTATGGCATCGCGGGCCTGGCGGCAGCCATCGTGGCCGGCGCAGGGATCGTCGGGGGACTGCTCGTATCGCGAGTCCGTCGCTTCTTCCGCCGCAGGACCGATGCGCTGATCCTGGGCGGGATCATCAACGTGGCGGTGCTGGCGGCGATCGGGTTGATCGGCAGCTTCTGGCTCGCGCTGGCGCTGCTCACCGGGT
>VBJP01000054.1:356-1705 GCA_005880165.1 Chloroflexota bacterium
CGTTCGACTCCCTGATGGGGTCCGCGGGCGGCGTGGTGATCCAGCCCGGCCTCGGGCGTGCTGCGGATGTCTACGGCTATGGCGCCTCATTCGTGATCGCCGCGGTCATCCAGGCCCTCGCAATCCCGTTCGGCATCCTCGCGCGTCGTGAGCACGCCGCCTCGGATCCGATCGATGACGAGGCCGGGCCGGCGCGCCTCGTTCCCGAGCCTGACCTTCTCGGCCCCGGCATCGGCGATCCCGGCGTCAGCGATCCCACGCATAGCCGCTGAGACGCCTCAGGACTTTCTGGGCCGATGCGGTCGTCTCAGGGCAGGGACCTTGCTCGTGAGACGAGCCCTGCGACCGGGAGCGCGTCCCTCCTCGGTCACAAGTTTACCGACCGCTGACCTCCGGACCGGGGAGCGCAGGCTCCTCGGTCACAAGGCTCACGACGTGAGCCACTTCCTGGGCGTGTCGGTCGCATTTTGACCCGCAAGGCGCGTGACCCCGCCGCGCCGCCTTGACCCACCCCGCGATGATGGGCGCGCATGGGGAGGTGTCACCCCGGCGAATGAGCCACGAGGAGCCCGAGCATGGTGAGGATCGTTTTCGTCGGCCTGGCGCTGGCCGCATCCCTGGCGGCTTGTGGCGGATCCGCGCCGTCGTCTACGGCGCAGGCCGCTCTCGAGCATCAGGCGGACATGTACGCGATCGACCAGATCGAGGTGAAGTGGCACAAGGCGGCATCGACGCACGACATTGATCTGATGATGTCGTTGTGGGCAGACAACGCGACGTTCAACATCGGCGCCCAGACGCTCAGCGGCAAGGATCAGATCCGGAATTTCTTCCTCACCAAGGCGGCGCCCTTCCAGCCCGGAAACCATTGGGTTTCTGAAACGCCTGCATACAAGATTCAAACCACTGTCAACGGGAACAAGGGCACCCTCTACTTTGAGTGCCACTACGTCGATCCGGCCACCAGGAAGGTGAAGGCGGTGGTGGCCGCTAACCAAGAGGTCGCGCGCATCAGCGGCACGTGGCTGATCACCAGCTCGATCAGCGCATCGCCCGAGCTGGGCGCGTAGCGCAGGTACTCGTTTGGTTCAAGAGGATGCTGATGCGAGGGTGCAATAGCTCGGCAGGTCACCATGCTGAGCCGGGCTGACAATCCGCTCATCCGCGCGGTGGGTCGGATGCCGGCCAGGGTCCAGACGAAGCTGTTCATCGCGTTCGTCACGATCGTGGCGCTGCTCGTCGGCCTGCTCCTCCTCAGCCTCAGGGTCCTGGGCGAGTCCAACGCCAGGGTCGAAACCCTTGGACAGCTCCAGCAACGTGCGACGAAATACCAGGAGCTCCAGACCGAT
>VBJP01000034.1:0-23503 GCA_005880165.1 Chloroflexota bacterium
GAGCCGCGCGGTTCGGCGCGGTCAGGCGGCGTCGTAGAGGAGGCCGAAGGTCGCCACGGGATCCGGCGCGAATTCGGTCCGGATTCCGCATTCCGAGCAAACGAGTTCGTCGGCGGTCTCGTCGACCTCGAAGGCGATCTCGTCCTGGCACCAGGGGCAATCGAGCTGAATAGTCATAGCCCGATCCTGCACGTGCCCTGCGACACCTTGCGTGTCACGATCCGGGAGCGAGCGTCGCGCGGGCGGCTGGGGACTTGCGGATTTGCGCAAACCATGAGATCATACGGGTCGATGGACGTCGTCACCACAGCCGATGAGGCACTGCGCAATCGCGCGGCAGCGATTGCCAAAGCCCTCTCCGATCCTAAACGCTTGTGCGTGGTGGAGGAGTTGGCGGCCGGCGAACGGTCGGTGAGCGACCTAAGCCGATGCATCGGCTGCCAAGTCCCCAACATGAGCCAGCACCTGGCGGTGCTGCGTGGCGCGGGCATCGTTGCCAGCCGCCGTGAAGGTAGCACCGTCTTTTATCGGCTCACAGAGCGCTCCATCCTGGACGCCTACCGCCTCCTTCAGCAGATGGCCCGTTAGCCGCGGGCGCAGTACCCAACCGAAAGGATCAAGACACACCGATGTCATCCAACGTTCGCGAAGTGACCGATGCCACCTGGGAGGAGGTCGTCCTCAAGAGCGACAAGCCGGTGGTCGTGGATTTCTGGGCAACGTGGTGCGGGCCGTGTCGCATGGTCGCTCCGGAGATCGACAAGCTCGCGGCGAAGTACGCGGGCAAGGTCGAGGTCGTCAAGCTCGATGTCGACGCCAACCCCCACACCGCGATGCACTACGGAATCATGAGCATCCCGACCGTCGCGATGTTCGCCCCAGGCCAGGCGCCCCGCGCCGCGGTCGGCTTCCGTCCCCTCGACCAGCTCGAGGTCGCATTCGGCCTGGAGAGCCTGGCAGCTCCCTCGGCCTGACCCGCTTCTGACCCAAGGCGCTCGTCCCCGCCCGGGACGAGCGCCTTCCACGTTTCGGGCATACTCCCGCGATGTTCGGCTCCGTTGCCCGGCCGCTCCTGGCGGTAGCCGTCGCGACGCTGATCGGGGGGATCGCCCTCCTCGCTCCGCCCGTCGCTCGCGCCGCACCCAGCGGCCTTCAGATCGTGACCCAGACCCGCTACGTTGCCCTCCCGATCGAGAAGCGGATCCATGTCACGGTCCAGGCGAGAGCCACGAACGTGACTCCGGATCCGCCGACAGGGCGCTACTACTACTCGGCGGCTCGCTTCGCCGTCCAGCCGGCAATCCGCAACCTGACCGCATCCTCGGATGCCGCGACGCTGGTTGCGCGCATCGTCTCGAGCTCCAAGGAGTTCACGACGGTCGAGGTCGCCTTCGGACGGAGCCTCTTCCATGGAGCGACCTACCCGTTCACGTTCGACTTCGACATCATGGATCCGGGTGGCGTGCCGCAGCGTGACGTGCGGGTCGCCCCGAGCCTCGTCGCCTTTCCCGTCTGGGCTTTCGGCAGCCGCGAAACGGCCGGCAGCTCGGTCTCGGTGACGATACCCGCCGGCTACGCCGTAACGATCGAGACCGGGGACCTGACGACCGGCCACGGGTCAGACGGCTCGACGATCCTGAGCACCGATGTAATTCCGGACCCCCAGAGCTTCTTTGCTTACATCACCGCCGAGCGACCAGGCGCCTTTCACCAGACGTCCACGACGATCCGCCTGCCGGAAGGCCCGGTTACCGTCCAGATCCGAGCCTGGGAGGACGATCCCGACTGGGGTGCCCGGACCAAGGCGATCGAGTCCAGGGGCCTGCCGGTGCTACGGGACCTGATCGGCCTCGGCTACCAGGTCCGCGGTCAGCTGCGCGTCGAGGAGGCTGCTGGTTCGCGGCTCGGCGACTACGCCGGGGTCTTCAACACGACGACCGAGACGATCGACGTGCGCTATGACGCGGATGGCTATACGACCCTCCACGAGACCGCCCACACCTGGTTCAACGACAACCTCCTCGCCGGCCGGTGGATCGCCGAAGCGTGGGCGGAGTACTACGGCGTCGAGGCAGGCAAGCGCATCGCGACCGATGGCCAGGCATTCACCCTCACCGCTCAGCTTTTGGCCGCGAAGATCCCGCTCAATGCCTGGGCCGGGATCGGCGAAGAGCCACCCCTCACCGAGGAATACGGGTACGCTGCCAGCTACCGGCTGGCCCAGCTCATTGCCGCCCGATCCGGCATCCAGGGATTGCGGCAGGTGTGGCGAGCTGCCGAGGAGAGCGAGGGCTCGTACCAGCCGACGCACCCCGGCTCCACGACGGAGAAGGGGCTGGCGGCCACTGTCGAAGGCTGGCAGCGATTGCTCGACCTGCTGGAAGAGCGCACAAAGCACGGCTACACCGACCTCTGGCGGCGGTGGGTCGTGACCGCTGACGAGGCCAGCACCCTCGACGCGCGCGCCACGGCGCGAGCCGACTACGCGCGCACCGTGACTGCCGCCGGAGACTGGGAGCTGCCGTACCAGGTCCGGTACACCCTGGGCTCCTGGCAGTTCGCGGAGCTGCAGATCGAGCTCGCCGACGCGCGCTCCGTGCTCGCTGACCGCGATCGAATCGCCGCTGCGGCCGCTCGTCTCAGCCTCCACATCCCAGGCACGCTCAAGGCGGATTTCGAATCCGGGACGACCTTCGACCTTGCCAAGCGGGATGGCGGAGCGGAACTGAAGGCGCTGACGTCGCTGGGATCGGCCACCGCTGAGCTCGCCCAGCCGATCTCAGCGCTCGAGTCCGTTGGGCTGCTCTTCGCAGACCCCGCGCACAGGCTGGGGATCGCGCGAGCGGACTTCGAGAAGGGAGACGCCGACTCCGCCATGAGGGATGCACAGGCAGCCAGAGACGAGCGAAGCGCCGCAGCCGACGCCGGGCGGATCCGCGTGGGCGTGGTCGGCGGCGGCGCGTTGCTGCTCGACGGCCTGGCAATGGGCGGGTTCGCACTGCGCCGGCGACGACGCCGGCGAATCCTCGATGCGTACAAGACGGATTCAGAGATCCAGGGTCCGATCTCGGACGCCCCTTCGGGACATGCATAGGGACGCCGCGACTACGCTGAGGGAGCCGATGACGACCTACCCTCTCGGACGGTCCCTGACCGCGGTCCTCACCGGGACGTTCACCCTCCGGTTCTCCACCGGTCTGACCGGGACGATGTTGGGAACCTACCTGGCGCGATTCCAGGACCACGGTGGCCCCCACATTTCGGGCTTGGAGGTCGGCCTGCTCAGCGCGCTCTATTTCGCGTCCGAGCTCGTCCTCTCCCCACCGTTCGGGGTCCTTTCGGATCGCCTGGGCTCACACCGCGTCATGCAGTGGGGCCCGATCTTCGGCGCGGTGGCGGTGGTCATGACCGCTGCCAGCACCCACTCGATCGTGCTAGGCGCACTCTCAGGAGGCGCGATCCTGGTGTGGCTGGGGGCGACCCGGCTCCTCGAGGGAGCCGCGGCCGGGGCCAGCATCCCGTCCATTCTGGGCTACATCGCAGCAGCGAGCTCGGTCGACGAGGGACTGCGCGGCAGGGTCGTATCGCGGTTCGAGGCAGCAACACTGACCGGCCTGGGCCTCGGCATCGTGGTTGGTCCGGCCCTCTTCGGTGCCATCGGTCCCGCGGCGTTCCTGCTCAACGCCGTCGTCTACGGCGGCTCGTTCGCGATCTACCGATGGGGGGTGTCCGAGCTCCCGGCGGAGGCACGCATTCGCAGCAGCGAGGCGCGACAACACTTCAGCCTAAGGGCCTACCTCCAACTCCTGAAGAGCAGCGCCGTCTGGCTGCTGGCACCCACCTGGATCGCGCTCAACGCGGTGATCGGCTCATGGACCAGCCAGTCGGTCTTCCAGCTCGTCCAGCGCTCCAGGGTTCCGCGCTTCCCGACCCAAGTGCTTTCGGGCGGGGTAGAGCCGGTCGCCATCTCGATCGGCGCGGGCGTTGGGCTGCTCGTCTTCCTGGGCGGGCTCGTGTTCTGGGGCAACCGCTTCAAGCGCTTTCGACGCACCACCATCATCGCCTTCGGGATCGCAGGCGGCTTCGCCATGCTGCTCGGCGTCGCGGGCATCAACCACAGCCAGGGCCTCGGGTGGCCCATCGTCGGGGCGCTGGTGCTCGTGCTGTTGAGCGGCCTCTTCGTGCTCGCTGGAGCCACCCCGGCCGCACTCGGGCTGCTCGCGGACATGACCGAGGCGCACCCCGAGGACCGCGGGGCGATGATGGGGCTGTACTCCGTCTTCCTGGGCGTGGGCCAGATCCTCGGCAGCCTGATGGCGGGCTTCGCGGCCGACCGGCTCGGCTTCGACGGGCTGATCGTGGTCGGCGTCATCCTGCTCGCCGTGGCGGTCATCCCGCTCGGGCGGCTTCGAGCCTCGGAGCACATCTTCGACGATCACGCGCGAGCGCGCCGCGACCGGGGGTGACGCTCGCCTGAGGCTCGGGCGACAGTGGCGCGGGGGATCCGCCTCATCGGCTCCGGCTATCCTTCGCAGACCCATGCGTCTGTCGAAGCTCTTCTTTGCCAGCCTGCGCGACGATCCTGCGGACGCCGAGATGGCATCACATCGGCTCCTGATCCGCGCGGGATACGTACGCCAGATCGGCTCGGGGATCTACTCGCTGCTCCCCCTCGGATGGCGGGTGACGCACCGGGTTGAGCAGGTGATCCGGGAGGAGATGGACCGCATTGGTGCACAGGAGATGGAGATGCCGGTGGTGCAGCCGGCGGACCTGTGGCGCGAGAGCGGCCGGTACCAGAAGATCGGCCCGGAACTGCTCCGCTTCAAGGACCGCACCGGGCGCGACATGGTGCTGGCCATGACCCACGAGGAGGTGGTCGCAAGCCTGCTGCACGACCTGGTGAGCAGCTACCGCCAGCTCCCATTGCTCATCTACCACCTCCAGACCAAGTTCCGCGACGAGCCGCGGAGCCGCGGTGGACTGATCCGGGTTCGCGAGTTCGTCATGAAAGACAGCTACAGCTGTGATCTCGACGCGGCTGGCCTCGACCACAGCTACCAGCTCCATTACGAGGCCTACACGCGCATCTTCGATCGACTGGGGCTCGACGCGGTCGTTGTCGGCGCCGATGTCGGCATCATGGGCGGCAGCCTCGCCCACGAGTTCATGGTGCTCAACGAGTGGGGCGAGGACACGCTGGTGCTCTGTGAGCGCGGCGACTACGCGGCCAACCAGCAGATCGCCCAGGTCGGCAAGCCGGAGCCGCCGGCCGAGGAGCCGAGGGCGACCGAGGAGGTGGCAACCCCGGGCGCGGCCACGATTGCGGACCTGGCTCGCTTCCTCGAGATCGGCGCGGACCGGACCGCAAAGGCGACCTTCTTCGTGACCGGCGACGGACGGCTGCTGACCGTGATCACGCGGGGCGACTACGAGGTGAACGAGACCAAGCTCGCCAACGCGGTGAAGGCCTACTCCCTGCGGCCTGCCCAGGGGGAGGAGATCCGCGCAGCGGGGATGGTGCCTGGCTATGCCTCGCCAATCGGTGCCCATGACACGATGGTGATCGTCGACGACCTGGTCGCTCGCTCACCGAACCTGGTCGCGGGCGCCAATCGCGAAGGGTTCCACCTGCGCAACGTGAACGTCGGGCGCGACTTCACCGCGGACGTGGTGACCGATGTCGTGAACGCTCGAAACGGTGACCCCTGTCCGAAATGCGGCGCCGCGGTCGCACTCCGCAACGGCATCGAAGTCGGGAACATCTTCAAGCTGGGGACCGACTTCAGCATCCCGATGGGCGCCACCTACCTCGGCGAGGACGGCGAGCGGCACCCGATCGTGATGGGCAGCTACGGGATCGGGGTGGGACGCAACGTGGCGTGCATCGTCGAGGCTCACCACGACGAGAAGGGCATCGTGTGGCCTACCGAGGTCGCGCCGTATCCGGCCCACCTTGTCACGATTGCGGCAGGCAAGGAGCCGCGCGTCGCGGACGAGGCGGATGGCCTCTACACGCGCCTCGCCGATGCCGGGGTGGAGGTGCTCTACGACGACCGCGACGAGTCGCCGGGGGTCAAGTTCACCGACGCCGAGCTTCTGGGCATGCCGTTGATCGCCACCGTTTCGCCGCGCTCGCTGGCAGCTGGCGGCGTGGAGGTGACCGTCCGGGCGACCGGTGAGCGGTCGGTGAAGCCGATCGCGGAGCTCGAGGCACAGCTCACGACCCCAGCCGCGAGCTGACCTCGGCACCTCCCTGCGCTGGCCAATCGGGCTGGCGGTATGGGGTGTTGGGCCGCCAACTCCTGCGACGTGATGTCTAGAGCTCGCGGAGCTGGGGGAGGATCTCCGCGCCGATCCGCTCGAGCGGCGCCAGGTGCGCGATGCCCCGGACGCTGGCGATGACGTGCTGGGCGCCCGCCTCACCGAGCTGCCCGAACCAGTCGACGACCTGCGCGGGCGAGTCGCGCTCCAGGTCGATCCCCTGCAGCGTGCTGCGCTCGATCTCGTCGTAGGGCCGGCCAAGCCGGTCGCAGTGCTCGCGCAGGACCGCGTACTTGTGGCGAATGCGGTCGGGGCCGCCGAAGACGTTGGTCGCATCCGCGTACTGCGCGACGAGCCGCAGGGTCTTCTGCTCGCCGCCGCCGCCGATCATGATCGGCACCCGGGGCCGCGAGATGGCCTGCGGTGAGTTGAGGAGCCGCGTGGCGGTGAACTGCTTCCCTTCGTGGCGCCCTTCGCTGCCGCGGCCGCCGCTCCACATCTCATTGGCCATCTGTAGTGTCTCCTCGAGCATCTCGAAGCGTTCGCGGAGCGGCGGGAACGGCCAGCCCAGTGCGCGCGACTCCTCCTCGTTCCAGGCGGCGCCGATGCCGAACCAGGCACGACCTTCCGACAGCACGTCGAGCGTGGTGGTTGCCTTGATCCAGAGGCCCGGGTTGCGGTAGTGGATGCCCCCGACCATCAGGCCGAGGCGCGCGCGCGTCGAATGCGCGGCCATGAAGCCGAGCGCGGTCATGCCCTCCAGCATCGGCGCCTCCGGAGGCCCGCCGCCCCGAATCTGGAAGAAGTGGTCCATGACCCAGATCGAGTCGAGTCCCACGCGGTCGGCCGTCTCGACGATGCGCCCCAGGGTTGGACCGATGGCGGCGGCGCCCCCTGGCCAGTTGAAGGCGTTGATCTGCAGTCCCAGCTTCACGGGGTCGGCCGATCCACCTCGACCCCGTTCCAGAAGGCCACGAATCCCTCCACGTGCCGGGCGGCGGGGAGCGCCTGCGGGTAGTACCAGGCGGCATCCCGGTTGACGGCCCCGTTCACGACCACGTCGTAGTAGCTGGCGGTGCCCTTCCAGCCGCAGACCGTGTGGGTTTGCGAGGCCCGCAGGAACTCGTCCTTCACCGCCTCAGGCGGGAAATAGACGTTGCCCTCGACGATCTCGACCGCGTCGTCAGCGGCCTCGGCGATGACCGTGCCGTTCCAGGAAGCGCGTGGCATGCAGGTCCTCAGGGGGCTTGGTGGTTGCGACCGCAAGTATGCCCGCATGGCTGACGGGCCGCTGTCAGGCCTATGATCGCGCCGATGGAGCTCGGGATTCGGGGTCGCCGAGCGGTCGTCGGCGGCGCCTCATCCGGGATCGGCGCGGCCATCGCGGGGGCGCTGGCCGCCGAGGGTTGCTCCCTGCTGATCTGGTCGCGCGACGAGTCGCATCTGGCGCCCGTCGCCGACGACCTCCGCGCTCGACACGGCGTGGACGTCGCGACGGCCGCCGTGGACGCCGGTGATCCGGCAGCTCCCGAGCTGCTCGAGCAGGCCGTGATCGGCTCGCTGGGCAGCGCCGACATCTGCGTACTGAACGCCGGAGGTCCGGCGCCCGTCGATCCCCTGGAGACCGATGTCGACGGCTGGCGCGCCGCGTTCGCGTCACTGGCGATCCATCCCATCCTGCTCGCCAGCCGGCTGATCGGCCCAATGCGCGAACGTGGCTGGGGACGAATCGTGGCCTGCCTGTCGTGGTCGGTGAAGGAGCCGATCCCCGAGCTCGTGTATTCGACCGCGGGCCGCTCCGCGCTGGCTGCCTGGATGAAGACCGTCGCCCCGCTCGTGGCCGCCGATGGGGTGACCATCAACGGGATCCTGACCGGCCCTATCGCCACGCCCCGCATCGAGGACCTCGACCGATCGCGAGCGGAGCGCGAGGCGCGCGATCTCGACGAGGTGCGCGCCGAACGCATCGGCTCCATCCCCACCGGCCGGCTCGGCAAGCCCGAGGAGCTCGCCTCGCTCGCGGTCTACCTGTGCAGCGAACCGGCCGCTTTCCAGACAGGAACCTTCACGCTCGTCGACGGGAGCCTGGTCCGCGCTGTCTGACCTCGGGCGGATGCTTGCAAACGCGCGTATGATCCACTCCCGAGCGTGAAGCAGGGCTCACGATGGCGAGCCTGGGAGCAGCAATGAAGCCGCTTCGCGTCACGGTCATCACCTATGCGCCCACGGTCTTCCGCCACTGCCAGCATTGCGAAGTGGCGTTCGAGGGGATGGGCCTGGGCGAGCGCATCCACCGGGCCGAGGCTCGCGACGCGTTGCCAACCGACCTGGCGCTCGAATTCCAGGGCGTGTCCGACTGGGTGCATGCCCTGATCGAGCGACACGGTTCGCGCCTGGCGATTGACGTCGTGGATGCCGCCTCCATCGAGGGGTTCTGGCGATCCCTGCGGCACGGCGTCCGGCGCTATCCCGCCGTGATCGTCGACGGGCGCGCTGAGCGCGTTGTGGCCGGCGATCTGGGCCAACTCGATGCCGTCATCGATTCGGCGTTACGCGGAGAAGGAGCCGCCTAGCGAACCACACCTGCTCCCGCCCAACTGACAGACGTTCGTCACCGTGGAGGAGGTTGGCCCATGAACTCCCTATGGGTCGTCGTCATTGGCGCCGTGGTCATCTACCTGGCCTACAACTTCTACGCGCGTCGCATCGATCGGGTCGTGATCGCGTCCGATCCCAACCGTGCGACGCCGGCGACGATGTACATGGACGGCGCCGATTTCATGCCGACGAGCCGCTTCGTGCTCTACGGCTACCACTTCAAGTCCATTGCCGCGGCCGGCCCCATCGTGGGCGTCATCACCGCCGCGAACCTGTGGGGCTGGCTCCCGTCGATCGTCTGGCTGATGGTCGGCGTTACCTTCATCGGCTGGGCGAGCGACTACAGCGCGATCATGATGGCCGTCCGCAACGACGGGAACTCGCTCAGCGCCATCGCGCATCGGCTCATCAGTCCAAGGACACGGACCATCCTGTTCGTGTTCATCTTCTTCTACCTGCTGCTGATCGGCGGCGCGTTCGTGGGGATCATGGCCGCCATCCTCGATGCTCGCCCCGACGTCCCGTTCGGGATCGTGGTGCTGGCGATCATGGGCGTCGTCGGCGGCTGGCTCATCTACCGGCGCCGCGCTGACCTCATCATGGTCACGCTGCTCATCGTGGTGGTGACGTTGGCTGCCATGGCGCTCGGCCCGCTCGGCGTGAAGTTCTCGCCGAACAACCAGCCACCTCCGACCTGGAGCACGGGCGTGGTCAGCGGTCCAGTGCTGGGCATCAACAACGCCCTCAACGGTGGCGGACCGATCTACTCGGTGGTCGACCCCACCAATGCGGACCCGCGGGTGCCGCCGTCCGGCCCTGACGGGAAGCGGCCCCAGACCAAGGCCTACAACCCGGCCACCGGGGCCATCAACGTCTTCCCATCGTTCCTGTTCTGGTGCCTCTTCCTCCTGGTGTTCGCCTACCTGGGGACGAACCTGGCGATCTGGCGCTTCGCGCAGCCGGTGAACTACATCGGCTTCTGGATCATGGCGCTCACCATTGGCCTGAGCGCCATTGGCGCCATCCTGGCTCCATTCACGAACCCAGGCGTCGCGACATTCCAGGTCCAGGCCATCACGGGATTCGCGCCAACCCAGGCCACGGGCGCCATTCAGTGGCTGTGGCCGATGCTGTTCGTGACGATCGCGTGCGGGGCGATCAGCGGCTGGCACGCGCTCTTCGGCTCGGTCGGCACCGCCCGCCAGCTCGAATATGAGACCGATGCGCTGCCGGTGGGCGGGGGCGGCATGTTCAGCGAGAACACGCTGGGCCTGCTCTCTCTGACGGCGGTGGCCATCACCGGTGCAGCCGGAGCGGGCGCCTTCGCCGGGGGGGTTGGAAAGCTGCTGAACGTCGCCACGTTTGGCGCGCTGCCGGTCGCCTTCGGCACCGCGCTCGGATTCGGCTCGTTCGTGGTCATCGTGCTCACCGTCGTCCAGCTCGTCTTCCGCGTGATGCGCGTCACGCTCGGCGAGTGGCTCGGCGAGTGGTGGGTCGGGTTCAAGAACCAGCACGTCTCGTCCGTGTTCGGATCGATCCTGGTCCTGGCCTTGGTTCTCTCGGGGACCTGGGTCTACCTCTGGCAGCTCTTTGGCGCGAGCAACCAGCTCCTGGCTGCCCTCAGCCTGCTGCTCGTCACGCTCTGGTTGCGCTCCGCCGGCCGCAACCCGGCTTTCGCGGGGATCCCCATGGTGTTCATGTACGTGACCACCGTGGCGGCCAGTTTGATCACCGCTTACAACCTGTACGCGACCATCGTGACGCGGGCAGGGAGCGCGGCGATCAGCGTGATCGGAGCCTGGGCGATGATCATCGTGGCGCTCCTGCTGGTGGCCGCCGCGCTGCTGATCGCGTGGGACGCGTGGAAGGCCTGGACCCGCCGGCCTGCAGAGGTCCAGCCACAGCCGGCGCCGGCTGGGGGTGACTGAACCAGCGCTTCACATCGTCGCTCAGTGGGCCGCGGTCTCCGGATCGCGGCCCTTCTGCATCCTGCCGGCTGACGGAGGGGCCGCGCGAGGCCACTACCTGCCCGGTGGCTGAGCCGATGGAGCCGAAACCAGCTGCGCGAGCTCGTGCACCGCACTGAAGAGGCGGGCCGACCCGCTCTCCCGCGGGTCGGGTGGAAGCACGTGCACCTCGAGGTGGGGAATCGTCTGTGACACGGTGAGCAGCCAGACACCGCCACTTGCCCGCTCCAGCGCATCCCATTGCTGGGCCAGCTCCGCGAGCGGTGCGCGCCCATCGTCCCGCACGCGGTAGACGCGCCCATTCGAGGCGGTCCGCTCCCCGACCTCGGTGAGTTGGTCACTCGAACGCGTGCCACCAGGACTCCACCCCTGTGGATAGACGAGATCGGCTCCAAAACGCGGTGCGCGGAGGAGATTCAGGCGCAGGATGATGACGTCCCGCCGCCCGCGGCGGCGGGCGAGCGCCCAGAGAAGGCCCAGGTCCCGCGGCTCGAGGACCACCAGCACGTCAGCGCCCCGATATGGCGCCGCAGGCTGCACGATGCTCAAGGCGGCGACACTGCTCCCCAACCAACGCAGCGTGGCGCGCGGACCGAGCGCCGGGAGGCCCTCCTGGAGCCAGGCGAGCACTCGGTTTCCCCGCCGAACGTTCAGCTGCGTTCCGAGGGCGAACCAGATGAGGACGAGCGCTAGGAGGGCGATCGCCAGGGCTGGCACTAATGGACCTAGATCTGGCATGGCGCCTGCGACTCTAGGAAACGGTGCTCGAATCGGTCAACGGCATTCTCGGCTCCCGGGTCGCGAGGGTGGCTCGGGTGTACAGTCACGACTTCGGCCCGAGCAGGCCCCGGGGGAGGCATGCGAGGAGGCAGCGTGATCGCATGAATGAGCGTGCGGCGAACGGCCGGCGTGCATCGGTCCTGGCCGGCCTTCGCGAGTTTCTGTATGGCATGACCGGGCACGAGTTCGCCCGGCACGCGGTGGCGACCCGCGCCAGCCTCGAGACGCTATTCATGGTGACCTGCGTCGGCGACATGATCGGTCTGCCGGTCATGCCGCCCTACTACTCGCTGCGCCTGCTCCCATTCGTGGTGCCCGAGATCGCGACGTGGAAGCGACGGGTGCTTCGCGAACGGCAATTCAGCGACGAGCACGACTTCGAGCTGCACGGCGTCTAGGAGGACCCATGCCTGATCGACCTGACGACGAACCCGCCGAGCGTCCCGGCGGTCTTCGCGGACTGGCGGCGCGATTCCGCGAGGTGACCTACGGCATGGCCGCCCATGACATGACGCGCTATGCGTTGCGCAGCCGGGCCAGCATGGAGCACCTGTTCATCCTGATCACGATGGGCGACCTCGTAGGCGTGCCCATCCTGCCGCCCTACTACTCCCTCCGCCTGCTGCCCTACGTCGTGCCCCAGATCAGCACCTGGAAGCGTCGGATGTTGCGCGAGAAAGACCTCACCGACGCGATGTTCTAGGAGGAGCCGATGGCCACCCAGACCCACGGCGAGGCTCCTGCGCGCACGGCCCGGACGCCCGCTCTGGCGGTCGGAGAGTCCCTCGCCCAGTTCTTCTCGAAGCATCCCGAGCGCCGCTACGTGATGTTCGGTGGCAAGGGAGGCCTGGGCAAGACAACCTTCTCCGCGGCAACCGGGTACTGGCTTGCCCAGCATGGCAAGCGCGTGCTGGTGTTCAGCGTCGACCCGCAGGCCAGCCTGTCCGACATCTTCCAGATGGACATCTTCGGCAAGGGCCCCGTCAAGGTGATGGACAACCTCTGGGCCCAGGAGATCGACGCCGACCGGCACATCCGGGAGTACCAGGACGAGGTGCGAGCCAAGATCCTGGACATGTACGGCCTCGACAAGGTCCCCGACGAGATCGAGGACTACATCGCGGCGGCGTCAGCTGAGCCTGCGATGGAGGAGAGCGCGATCTTCGATTCGGTGGTCGACATCCTGTCGGAGGGTGACTACGACTACTACGTCTACGACCTCGTGCCGCTGGGCCACGCGCTCTACTACCTCTCGATGGCCAAGGTCTACGACGAGTGGATCGGCAAGATCACGCACCTGCGAGAGGAGATGCGCGAGTACGAGGAGGTCGCCGCCCGTATGCGTCGCCAGAAGGAGATGGCCGAGGACCAGATCCTGGGCGAGCTCCAGTACATCCGCACGCGGATCAACGCCGCCTCGCGGATCCTCACCGACCGCGAGAAGACCGCCTTCTTCTTCGTCGTGATTCCCGAACAGATGATCCTGCTCGACACGCGCAAGGCCGCCGAGCTCTTCGCTCGCTTCGAGGTGCC
This sequence comes from Chloroflexota bacterium, assembly GCA_005880165.1. Taxonomy (GTDB): domain Bacteria; phylum Chloroflexota; class Limnocylindria; order QHBO01; family QHBO01; genus CF-82. Next base: position 13,143 of record VBJP01000034.1, read on the forward strand.
GGTCGCGGGCTACATCGTCAACCGCGTCCTGCCACCCGAGCTGGCGGACGACCGTGCTCCGGCCTACCTGCGCAACCGAATCGAGATGCAGCGCGGCCAGCTGGCAGAGATCGACCGCGGGTTCGGCAAGACGGTCCTGGCCCGCATCCCCGAGCTCGAGCGCGACGTCACGGGCCTGCCGATGATCGAGCGTGTTGCCGAGCTGATGTATGGCGATGGGGCCTCGCCATGACGACCGCCGCCGTCACCGTGAAGGACAAGGAGTCCGCGCCGTCCGTCCTCGTCGACGGCAAGCCCCTGGTCGAGACCTCCATGGTCGACTTCGTCGCCGCACACCCCGGTCTGCGCTACGTCTTTTTCGGCGGGAAGGGCGGCGTGGGAAAGACCGTCATGGCTGGCGTGAACGCGGTCTCCCTGGCGCGATCTGGCAAGCGGGTGCTGCTGGCCTCGACCAATCCGGTCCATTCGCTCTCCGGCCTGCTCGGCCAGGATGTGTTCGGCAAGCAGACGGCCGTCAAGGGAGTCGAGAACCTGTGGGCGCTGGAGATCGATACCCGGGATGCGATCGAGCGCTCCAAGCGAGAGATTCGCGACAAGATTGCCTGGTTCCTGAAGTTCGCCGAGATCTCCACCAAGGCCGATGAGTTCGTGGAGGCGGCAACCACGAACCCCGCCTTCGAGGAGTCGGCGATGTTCGAGAACATGGTCGACCTCATGTTCCGTGACGAGTTCGAGGTCTATGTCTTCGACACCGCTCCGACGGCCAACGCCCGGCGCCTGCTGGGCATGAGCAAGGTCTACGGGCTGTGGGTCGAGAAGATGGTGAAGTCGCGCGAGGAGGCGCAGACGCTGCGGGAGGCGCTCTCGTTCACCAAGAAGAAGGAGGACGACCCGCTGATGGAATACCTCACTTCCTTCCGCGAGCGGATCGAGCACGCGCGAACGTTGCTCACCGACCCGGAGAAGACCGCCTTCTTCTTCGTCACGCTCCCCGAGGCGCTGCCGATCGCAGTCATCCGCCGCTTCGTGGCGTGGTTCACCGACTTCGGGATTCCGGTCGGAGGGGTCGTGGTCAACATGGTCATCGATCCCGCCGAAGCAGAGGGTGCGGGCGACTTCGTGAAGAACCGCGTGGCGATGCAGGCGGACTATCTGCGAGAGATTCGCGACACGTTCGACGGCCAGGTCCGGGCCGTCCTGCCGCTGTACGACTCCGACATTCGCGGCGTGGCAGGCCTCGAACGGGCGGCCCAGCGCCTCTTCGCCACCTCCTAGCTCCTCTCAACCCAGCTCTCGTACACCAGGGGCACGAACTGGAGGAGCAAGCTTCGTCAAGGCCACGGATTTGCGCCCCCGCTGTCGGCATTCAGGGTTGTGACGGCGCCGTCGCGTGCATCGGGTGCAAGATTCGGCGCGGATGACGAGCGGCGGCCAGAAATCTCTCTACCTCGTGCATCCCGTGCGAGATCGCCTGCATACGGCTCCTTGACGGTTCGGCGAGGATAGCGGGGGTCTGCTGGCCGTCCTGCGAGCCTCGCCAGCCCGAGCGACACCTCAGGAGACGAGGGTGGATACCAACCTGCCGTACCCCGATCCCAACCGCGACACGCCAATGGAGGTCCCCAAGACCCCGTGGTACCGGCGTCGACTGACGCAGATCGCCGCCGTGGCCACTGCGGTCCTCGCCTATCCGATCGTAAAGATCGTGATCGCCGTGCTGGCGGCCAACGTGTTGGGAGGCGCGGTCGCGGGTGCGTTCGGGACCCAATGGGAACGCCTCCCGTCCGATGTCCGGGACACGCTCGAGCAGCGGTTGACCAGCGTCTACGGCAAGACCCTCGACAACCTCTCGCAGGATCAGGTGCAGGCACGCATCGAGACCGATCTCATCCCCGGCTTGCTGCGCCTCGACGACCAAACACTCGTCCATCGCATGACTGTGCAGGCGGCTGCCTTGAACCGGACCACGGTCCCGACCTGCGCGGCCTTCGGGCGGGCCGCCATCGGGGGCAGCGCTCCCACCGATGCCACGACCAGGGCCATGATCGCCAGCCTCGACGAGCGGGCGTATCAGACGTGGGTTGAGATCAACGTCTCTGCGATCGAGGCACAGCATCGCGGCACACCTGATCAGCAGCGAGTCGCCCAGACCGATTCGGACGCGGCGTTCAACGCCGTCGTCGGGCGGCTGTCGACGACCCAGGTCTCGACGATCGCGGATGCCGCCACCGGCACCGTGGTGACCGACGCCGCGTTGTGTGACGCCGTGCGCGGCCTCTACACCGCCGCGTTCACCTTGGACGCCCCGTCACAGGCCACCATCGCCCGCATCGACGTCACGCGCTAGTCGGCGTCGCCAGAGGGCGGCTCCCTGAACCGATGCGGAGGTGACCCGGAACACGTGGTCGCCTCCGCAAGCCTCCAGCCCCCGAGGACGTGTCAGGCGGTCACGGGCTCGCGCTCGCTGATCGCCGGGCGCTCGCCATCGGCGTCGGCGCGCGCAGGCTCGTACACCACATCGGTCAATTCGCCGGCGAGGTAGGCGTCGTAGGCGGCCATGTCGAAGTGGCCGTGCCCGGACAGGTTGAAGAGGATAACTCGCTCCTCTCCCGCCTCCTTGGCCTGCAGCGCTTCGTCAATCGCCGCCTTGATCGCGTGGCTCGATTCCGGGGCGGGGATGATCCCCTCGGTCCGGATGAAGCGGATCGCCGCCTCGAAACACTCGTTCTGCTTGTAGGCCACCGCCTCGATGAAGCCCTGGTCGTAGAGGTGGCTGACCATGGGTGCCATGCCGTGGTAACGGAGACCGCCCGCATGGATCGGTGCGGGCTTGAAGTCATTGCCCAGGGTGTGCATCTTCAGGAGCGGCGTGGTGCCGACGGTGTCGCCGAAGTCATACCGATACTCCCCCTTCGTCAGGGAGGGACAGCTGGCGGGCTCGACGGCCACGAAGCGGGTCGACGATCGGCCCGCCAAACGCTCCCGCAGGAACGGGAAGGCGATGCCGGAGAAGTTGGACCCACCGCCCGCGCAGCCGATCACCACGTCCGGGCCTTCGCCGGCCATCTGCATCTGGGTGATCGCCTCCTGCCCAACGATCGTCTGGTGCAGGAGCACGTGGTTGAGCACGCTGCCCAGCGCGTACTTGGTGTCTTCGTTGGTGGCTGCCACCTCGACCGCCTCGCTGATGGCGATCCCCAGGCTGCCCGTCGACTCCGGATCGGCTTCGAGGATGGCTCGGCCGGCGTTCGTCTCGGTCGACGGAGACGGGACGATCGAGGCGCCGTAGGCCTGGATCATGCTTCGGCGGTAGGGCTTCTGCAGGAAGCTGATCTTCACCATGAAGACCTTCAGGTCCAGGCCGAATTGTGAGGCGGCGAAGGCGAGTGCGCTTCCCCACTGGCCGGCGCCGGTCTCCGTGGCGAGTTTGGTCACGCCCGCCTCGCGGTTGTAGAAGGCCTGCGGGATGGCGGTGTTCGGCTTGTGCGAGCCGGCCGGGCTGACCCCTTCGTACTTGAAGTAGATGTGGGCCGGGGTGTCGAGCGATCGCTCGAGGCTCACGGCTCGCACCAGGGGCGACGGCCGGTAGGTGGCGTACACCTCGCGGACCGGCGAAGGGATCTCGATGAACCGTTCGGTGCTCACCTCCTGGAGGATCAGCTCCATCGGGAAGAGGGGCGCCAGCGCATCGGGCCCCACCGGTTCCCGCGTAGCGGGATGGAGCGGTGGCGGCAGCGGGACGGGCAGGTCCGCGCTGATGTTGTAGTAGTGCGTCGGCATCTCGGCTTCGCCGAGCAGGAACCGCCGCTGGGTGCTGAGGGGAGACATCGGTAAGAACCTCCGAGAACAACGCGACCCCTCCGTCCCAAAGGACGAGGGGGTCTTCTCGTGGTGCCACCTTTGTTCCCCGGTGTTCTCACCCGGGCTCATTCGACCGCGGCTCGCGTCGTTCGCGCACATACGGCCTCGGCTTCGCTATCGGTGCCTCTCCGCCGGAGGCTACTTGCAGACCGATGTCTCGCGTTCGCCGCCGGAGCTCCCGGGCCCATTCACCGATCGCGCCACCGCCGGGGTTGCACTGCTCCCGGCTCCCTGCAGGCACGCCTGATCGGCTACTCGTCCCGATCGTCGCCGTCTTCGACTGTGAGCCGCGACGCTACCGCCGCGCGCTCGGCGCTGTCAAGCGCCTACGGCCGCCAGGCGGCCGGGAGCGGCCCGGAAGCCAGGATGGCGGCAAGAGCGGCAAAGGGAATGCCATCGGCGTCACCTTCGGGTCCGGTCAGGAGGAGGTGGCCATCTCTGATCGGCGACTGGACGGTTGGGGCGGTCACGACCACCCCGTCGAGGATGATGGGCAGCGGCTCCCCGACGTGTTTCGAGCTGTAGATCGCCAGGGCCCTGGTCGCCTCCGGGTCGAGCCTGATGTCAATGCCCGGCTGGCCCGAGGACTCGGTGGACGGCTCGACGGACACGACCTGCGTCGCGTCGAAGAGCGGCGTCGCCCCCGGCGAAGCTCGATCCCCTGCCACGGGAGCTGGCTTGTCGCTGGGCCACGGCAGCCATCCGACGACCCCCCGCGCGTGCAGCACCGCCTCCACTGCCTTTGGGTCGACGGAGTCCGGGACGATCAGGCTGAACTGCATGACCGGGCCGACCGCCACCGTGAAGTTCGTGATGCCGAGGCTCTTGAGGCGCTTCGCGAGAACCGCCTGCGCGGCGTCGACGTGTGCCTTGTCTGCCCCCACCGGGACCTGCACGACGGCGGACATGGTGTGCGTGGGCGGGGGCGTTGGCTGCGAGGTGGGCAGTGCAAGGGCCTGGCACGCCGTACCGGAGGCAGCCACCGCCACGAGCAGCAGGCTTCGGATGGACATCCGTCAATGCGCAGCAGGGCGATCTGCGGGTGTCTGGTCCTGGCGAGATGGCTGGATGGGCAGATGCGCCGGCAGGGTGACCACGAAGCACGTGCGACCCGGCGTCGAATCCACGCTGATATCCCCGCCATGGCGCGTGACCACCGTATGGCTGATGTGGAGGCCCAGCCCCGTTCCGACACCGGGGGCCTTGGTCGTGAAGAACGGCTCGAAGATGCGCGCCTGCGCCTCTGGCGGGATCCCCGGCCCGTTGTCGCAGATGGTGACCTTGACTCCACCGTCCGCGGTGGGCTCCGCTCGGACCTCGAGCGCGCCGCGGCCATCCATCGCGTCGACCGCGTTGTCGATGACGTTGGTCCACACCTGGTTCAGCTCCGAGCCGTATGCGTCGATCTCGGGCAGGTCCTTCGCGTAGTCACGCATGACGTCGACCCCGGCGCGAAGCTTGTGCTGGAGGATGAGCAGCGTGTTGTCGAGGCCGGTGCGGACGTCGATGCGTTGCACGGGAGCCTGGTCGAGGTACGCATAGCTCTTCACCGCCCCCACGATCTCGCTGATGCGATCGGCGGCGGTCTTCACCTCGCCCAGAAGCGCGCGCACGGTGTTGGTCTGCGCCAGCCAGGCCGCGGCTCCGGCGGCATCATCGGCCGACAACCCGTCGAAGGCGGATTCCAGCTGCCCCGGCGTCCAGCCCGCGTCCACCAGCGAGGCGGCGAGTGCCGAGTCGCCAACCACGCCTTCGAGCTCCTCGATGCGATCGGACCGATCGAGCGGTCCCAGCGCGGGCGCCGGCTCGGCCGGCTCCAGCTCGGTAATGGCGGCAGGTGGCCGCAACTCGTCGCGGGCCACGATCGCCTCCTCCAATGACGAGACCGATCGACGGATGGCGGCGGCCGGGTTGTTCAGCTCGTGCGCGAGCCCCGCTGCGAGCGTGCCAAGGCCGGCGAGCTTCTCACGCTCGCGGAGCAGCGACTCAGTGGAGCGCAGGCGGTTCAGCACGACCTGTAGGACGGAGAAGGCTGCCTCCGGGGTGATGGCGAACACGGCGAGGAGGGCGTCGCGCGGGATGCGCAGCACCTCGACCTGGGTGATGGCGCGCACGGACGCGCTCCGCGGCCGACCCTCGATGGCGGACATCTCGCCCTGGATCGTGCCGGCCCCCACCCGGGCCAGCTGGATCTCGTTGCCGCCGGAGCGCTTGGTGACGTCGAGCTCGCCGGAGACGACCACGTACATGGCGTCACCGGGATCGCCCTCGCGCAGCAGGAGCTCCCCCGGCGCGAGGCTCAGCGGCTCGGCCATCTCCGCCAGCCGCCGCAGGTCCGCCTCGGGGAGCTGGGCGAAGAGGGGTGCCGTGCGGAGCGCGTCGAGGGTCGTCATGGTCGCGCGCCCAAGAGCGTCGCCAGGTACTGGTGCACGAACTGCACGGCCATCGCGCCTTCGCCCACGGCGCTCGCGATGCGCTTGACCGAGCGATAGCGCACGTCACCGGCCACGAAAACGCCGGGCACGCTCGCCTCCAGCAGGAAGGGCTCGCGGTCGGTCCCCCATCCGGGCGGAGGCTTGCCGTGGTCGAGCGCCTCGCGCCCGGACAGGACGAATCCGGCCTTGTCGCGCAGCACCGCAGCCTCGAGCCAGTCGGTGCGCGGTGTCTGGCCGATGAACACGAAGAGCGCCGCCAGCTCCATCTCCTCGCGGACACCGTCGGGGATCATCTCGAGCGTCGCGCGCTCGAGCTGCTGACCACCGTCGACCGCAACCACCTGGACGTAGGGGCGCACCTCCACGTTCGGCAGCGCGGCCATCTGCTCGATCAGGTACTGGCTCATAGTGGCGGTCAGATCCGGCCCGCGAATCAGGACCTTGACGCTGTTCGCGAATCGGGAGAGGTAGACCGCCGCCTGTCCGGCTGAGTTGCCACCTCCCACCACCGCGACGTCCAGCTCGCGGTACAAAATCGCCTCCGTGGTCGCTGCGCCGTAGTAGATGCCCGCACCCGCCAGTCGGGCGGCGTTGGGGATCTCGAGCTGGCGGTAGCTGACCCCCGTCGCGACCACCACCGCCTGGCAGGAGATCTCGCTGCCGTCGCCCAGCGTGACGATGCGGTAGGGGTCGTCGCGGCGGATCCCGACGACCTCGAGCGGAGACAGGATCTCGGCGCCCAGCCGCCGCGCCTGTGCCAGGCCGCGCCGCGCCAGGTCACCACCCGACAGGCCTGCAGGAAAGCCCAGGTAGTTCTCGATCCGCGAGGTGGTTCCCGCCTGTCCGCCCGGCGCCTCGCGCTCGATGAGCACCGTCTTGAGTCCCTCGCTGGCGCCGTAGACGGCCGCGGCGAGGCCTGACGGCCCGCCGCCCACGATCGCCAGGTCGTAGAACGGCAGAGCGGCGCGTATCTGCAAGCCCACCTTCTCCGCGATCTGCAGGTTGGTTGGATCGCGCAGGACGCTGCCGTCGGGGAAGAGGATGATCGGGATCGCCAGCTCCTCGGGGCTGGCAGCCTGCGCTTCACCGGCAGTCACCGCTACGGTCGCAGCGGTTCCCTGCCCGTCGACCGTTTCCATCAGGGAGATGGCGAGCCGGCGCCCCTCCTCATCGGCTTCCGGATCGAGCCACGCGTACGGCACCTGGTTGCGCGTCAGGTAGTCGCGAATGTCGTGCCCGCGTGGCGACCAGCGGCGAGCGAGCAGCCGGAGTCCCTCGAACGGCGGACGGAAGTCTGCCACCCAGTCCGAGAGGAGGTCGTCGAGGACCGGATACAGCTTCTCCTCCGGCGGGTCCCAGGGCTTGAGGATGTATTGGTCGAGCCGGATCGAGTTGATCGCCTTGATGGCGACGTCCGTGTCTGCATAGGCCGTCAGCAGCACGCGCTTGGCATCCGGCTGCAGCTCGATCGCCTGTGCCAGGAACTCGATGCCGGTCATGCCCGGCATCCGTTGGTCGACCACGAACAGGCCGATGGCGCCGCCGCGTACCGTCAGCTGGCGAACGGCCTCGAGCGCCTCGGCTCCGGAGGTGGCAGCCACGATGCGGTATTCCTTGCCATAGCGCGATCGCAGGTCACGCTCCACCGCGCGCAGCACGGGGGCGTCATCATCGACGGCGAGGATGACAGGCTTATTCGTCGTGGTGGCCACGGCCGCAGTGTAGGACCCGCTAGCATCGGTCCGTGAGCCGCCCCGAACGAGCCGACGTGGTGATCGTCGGCGGCGCGATCGTGGGAAGCAGCGTGGCCACGTTCCTGGCGCGCCGCGAGGACTGGCGGGGCCGCGTGGTGGTGGTCGAGCGCGATCCAACCTACCGGACCTCGTCGACGACCCTCTCCGCGGCTTCGATCCGGCTCCAGTTCAGCACGGAGCTGAACATCGAGATCAGCCGCTTCGGTATCGGGCTCATCAAGCACCTCGACGAATGGCTCGGGATCCCGGGCGGAGCGCCGCTCAGCATCGACTTCGTGGAGGGCGGCTACCTGTTCCTGGCCAGCGAAGCCGGACGGCAGATCCTCGAGCACAACCACGCCATCCAGCGCGCGCACGACGTGCGCGTCGCGCTGCTCTCGCCCGACGAGCTGCGAGCGCGCTTTCCATGGATGGACACGGGCGACCTGGCCGGCGGATCCCTGGGCCTCGCCGACGAGGGGTGGTTCGACGCCTACGCGCTGCTCCAGGCGTTTCGGGCCAAGGCGCGTTCGCTGGATGTCGAGTACGTCGCCGGCGAGGTGAGCGCCATCGACTGCGGCGACGGGCTCGTCAACGGCGTGCGGCTTGCCGATGGCCGCGCCATCGCCTGCGACTGGCTGGTCAACGCGGCGGGCCCGCGCGCGGCGAACGTCGCGGCCATGGTCGGCGCAGAGCTGCCGGTGCACCCGCGGAAGCGCTACGTCTATCACTTCGACTGCCGCCAGCGGATCGAGGGGGCTCCGCTGACGATCGACACCACCGGAGTCTACTTCAGGCCGGAGGGGCCCAACTTCATTGGCGGTTACTCGCCGAGGGCCGGCGAGCCGGATCCAGACGCGCTCGACCTGGAGCTCGATCGCCGCCCATTCGAAGAGGTGGTGTGGCCGTCACTCGCCCACCGCGTGCCGGCCTTCGAGGCGATCCGCCTCCTCGATGCATGGGCCGGCCACTACGAGGTGAATACGCTCGACCACAACGCGATCATCGGTCCGTACCCGGAGGCGAAGAACTTCCTGTTCGCCAACGGCTTCTCCGGACACGGGCTGCAGCAGGCCCCGGCGGTCGGTCGCGGCCTCGCGGAGTGGATCGCGACCGGAGGGTACGAGACCCTCGACCTCTCACCGCTCGGCTATGAGCGCATCGCGCGGAACGAGCCGGTTCGCGAGCTCAACGTCGTCTGAAGGCCCGGCGTACCATCCGGGCATGGAGCGACCGCGGATCGTGGTGACGCTCGCCAATCCCGAGGGCAAGTCGGACGTGGCGATCGCCGAAGACAAGAACGAGCGGTACCTGGAGGCGGTCGAGCGACACGGCGGGCAGCCAATCCCCCTCGACGAACGGGCGTCGGAGGCGCAGCGTCGGACGGCGTTCGAGGAGATGGACGGCCTCGTCCTGAGCGGGGGCGAGGACATCGACCCCGCCCGATACGGCCAGCCTCGCGACTCGCGGACCCTGGTCGACCCGGGACGAGACGTCCTCGACGAGGAGTCCTTCCGGGCAGCCGCCGCACGCAGCGTTCCGATCTTTGGCATCTGCCGCGGCCTGCAGGCGATCAACGTCTTCTCGGGTGGCCGCCTGGTGCAGCACGTGGACGAGCATGCCAGCCGTCCCTACCGCGGGCGGGCGTCAGCGGCAGCCCGCCACCTGCTTCGGGTCGTTCCGGGATCAAAGCTCAGCTCGCTGCTGGGCGGGGCCGATCGGCTCGAGGTGAACTCCTTCCACCACCAGGCAGTGGATCGCGACGGCCTCGCCCCCGGCCTACGAGCATCGGGCATCGCGCCGCACGACCAGGGGGACCTGGTCGAGGCGCTCGAGGGCATGAGCCAGGACCGATGGCTGCTCGGCGTCCAATGCCACCCGGAGCGGACCGAAAGCTCGCCCGAGGAGTTCGGTAGGCTCTGGGACGCGTTCATCGCCGCGGCCCGGGAGGCGCGAGCGCCGAGCGCGACTCCCTAGGCGAAGGCCGTGTCGACCCAGCTCTGCCAGGCGCTCTCGGTCGCCTTCTGATCGATCGCCGAGAAGATGTGGTGCCCGAGCACGATCGTCCCATCGAAGCCGTGGATGAACCGATACAGCGCGTCGCGAGTGCGGATCCCAAGGAAGTCCGGCGAGACATAGTCGACCACGCCGTCGATCGGAGGAAGGCCCTCAAGGCTGGCTGACACCGGCGTTCCGTCCACCGGCTCGCCGCTCAGACCCAGGGCTCGCTTGAAGACGCTCCAGGCGCGCTCCCGATCGACCTTCGGCCCATACGCCGCGACGGGGGTAGCGGTCCGGCCGCGGAAATACTGGAGGTACTGACTCAGCTTCT